>CAMATE010000115.1 GCA_945861075.1 Akkermansia muciniphila | reverse complement strand
AACCCCGTCCACTTCGGCCGCCAGCGATTGTTCCAAAAATGCATGCCCCGGCGGGATGAGAGTAATGCGCCCATTCCCAGCGAGAGCCTTTTGCGTCTCGAGAATGGCAAACAGCGCAGAAGCCACCTCGGGATCGCGCGACACCTCCTCCAGCGCAGCGCCCACCAGTTGCGGGCGAATGGCCGAAGCCTTCGCAAATTCAATGGCGGCCCGCCGTTCCGCGGTGCTGGTGATGATGCTCACCTGATTGGCTCCATCCTGCTTGATGGCCGAAGTCACCTGACGCAGGCGGTTCACCACCTTGCTCTCGATTTGCCGGATCATCGCCACATCCCGGAAATGCACTTTGCGGATGTAAACCGAACCCAAGCGATACCCCCACTCGTGCGACTTGGGCGAGACCTCATCCCGAACGGTGGAACTCATGCTGTGCCGATTGATGAGCATCGCATTGAGCGGAAGATTGCTCAGGCAACGCACCGTCGAATTACTGACATTGGCACCCAAGGATCCCCGCGGATCGGCGTTTTTGAACAAGTAGGCGACCGGATCGCTGATGAACATCTCGAACCAAATGCCAATACCCATCGGAGCCCCCTCCTCGGAATTGACCGGCTGACTGCGCTGGTATTGCTGATCCAGCCGCATGTCGATCACATGACGAGTGCCCAACCAATTGACGATGAAGGCGCCCGGCCCCAGACGCGGCAAAAGGAAGTGGATTCCGGGTTCATCGAGGGTCGCCAAGACCTTTCCGAAGAGCACATAAACAAAGCATTGCCGCTCCGGAACTATGGCGTAGATGCCGAGCATGCGTGCGAGTGCGAAGGCCAATGGCACAAAGACCCAGAAAGCGATGAACGACAGCAGGAAGGCGATGAGGAAGGTCATGGGCGGGTCTCCAAGAAAATGCGTTGCGCGCGTTCATACAGGGCCAATCGCACATTACGCACATAGGCGGCCAGAGCGGCGGGGCCATTGCGCTTGAGTCCGGCCAATTGGGCCACCTGACTGGTGATGGGCTCGACCTCCGCCTGAGCCCGAAGCGTCTCAATTTCCACCGCCCGCCGGGACTGCACGATCTTCTGGTCAGCGGACGCCTGAGCGAGACTGATGTCCGACGAGACGTGGTTGTAGGCGGTGTTGATGGCCGCCAGTGCCGATTCAACTTCCGGGGGCGGATCAATGCCGGTGATCAAGGATGCATCGAGTGTGATGCCGTACCGGGCCGCGGAGGTGCTGCATTCGCGGTCCATGTGTTCATTGAGATCCCGCAGGTTTTTCCGGATATCGTTGATGGAAATCCCGGAAACGATGGTGGCGTCGGGTCCACCGGTCACGGTCGCAGCCGGATGTTGGGCTGAGATCGGCGGCGCGGCCGGGGCCTCGAAATTGGCAATCCTCTCCCGCAGCACAGAGACAAAATACCCCATGACGTGCACAATCGGGCGTTTCACGCCAAAGAGGTAGGCGTAGAGATTCCGCTCGGAGACCTGATAACGGATCTGGCCCGTCAGACCGGTGTTGAGCTGATCCTTGGTGACCGCCTCAAGAATGGTGCCGTTTTGATTGGCTGAAGAATCCTCGGGATCCCAAGCCATGTTCACCGTCTGGGTGGCGATAGACACCTTGTACACCCGCTCCCAAGGCCATTTGAAATAGGGACCGCCGGGTTGAATCACTCGAACCAAAGGGTAGTTGTAGCGGGATTTCTCCTCATCGTTGAGCGATTCGGAAATCGAGTCACCACTGGTGGTCAGATCTCCCACCCGCTGGGCCCGTCCGAAAGAGGTTTTCACGGCCCGCTCGTTCTGGTTCACGGTGTAAAGCCCTGCGACCAGATACCGGATGAGGAACCATGCGACGAAACCAGAAACGACACCGAGGATGAGGGAGGTGAATTCCAAGTCAGTTCCTTTTGCCCAAGGTAGGTTGAGGAATTTAGGGAAGCAAACCCTCAGAGAAATAGGCTCAGGCAAGCCAGCCAACTCAGCCAACCTCGACTTGGCGTTCGGCTCGGGATGAAGCTCCACACAAGTCTCTCCGACCGAGCGGAAACACCGCCACGGGCCAGGTCATTCCCGGTGACTGGAACGCAACACCTCGACCACCGGGGGAGCTGACTGAGGACTGGCGGCGTTGAAATCTTCGCCCAACAGCGCGGCCACGGTGGCGGCCACCTGAGCCTGTCTCACCAAGGCAATACCAGTGCGCTCACCCAGAGCCGGGGTGTCAGGCCCCAGGACCGCCATCCACATGTAGGCCGAATCGGCGATTTCGCGGCCGTGGCTCTTCCAGGCGACCGGCGCCGGGCCTCGGCCATGGTCGACGGTGACCACCAGACTGGTCTTGTCACGATATTGGGGCATGGACTGCACGCGTTTCCAAAGATCGCCCAAGAAACGGTCGAACTCGTGGGCCGACCTCAAATACCGCTCGTAGTTCCCTTCATGGGCCCAATCGTCGGTCTCACCATACGAAACGTAGAGGGCACGCGGTTTGATTGTATCGATTGCATGAAACGCGGCATACCGCACAAAGGTGTCCAGCAAGACCCCCGACCACAGCGTCTTGCTCGGGCCGACCATTTCATCCAAGGCCCGAGGCACCGGCATCCGGCGGGTTCCTGGTGGCACGTCGAAACCGCTCCAAATCGGAAAACCCGCCCGGGGCCCATTCAAGATCCATGGCAGGACATCCCAATTGACCACCGCCGCGACCTGGCCCCGGTAACCCGGCCGGGTGTTGAGCCACTCGAAGACGTTGGTGTTGGCATTGAGGAACTTGTCGTTGCTGTCGATTTTCGGATCAGCAATGCCGGTCAGGAATTCGTTGTAGCCGGGGTAGGAGAAGTTGCGCCCGTTGGTCACCCGGACCTCGGAACCGCGTTTTCGATTACCCAGCAATTGCCCGTGCTGGGCCACCGTGCCCCAAAGGAATGGGAAGAGCACTTCACGGCTTTGCCCCGGATCAGAGCGCCAGAACTCCGCCTTGAGTTCATTGGTCTTACCGACGTTGCCATACTGTTTGGAGATGAGGATTTCATCAGCGCCTTGGAACACCTCTTCCTGTCTCAGGCCATCGGTGGTGACGAGAATCACATGGCGTGTCTTGTTGCGAGATTGGGCCGTCCGCGCTTGGGCCGGCAGCAGAAGCGCCATCGCGCCCAACATGCACAGCACGGTGCGGACACGGAAACCGCGAGAGGTTCGGAATCGAGACAGGGTGAGAACGATCACAATGATCGAAAGACTGATCACACCGCGCCGCCGGGTCAACCGACCCTCAGACCCAGCACGCAGGGCTGGCATCGGGCCCCGTCGCAATACGGGAGTAAAAATGCCTGGGCTCCCGTTGATTATTTTCACTTGGGCGCTGGCGGATCAGGGCCATAGTCTTTGTGAAATCACCGCGTTTCCATGGGCTCAAGAATTCCTACTCCAAAAAGCAGTCGCTGGGGGCGCTTCGGCCTCGTCATCCCCGGCTTGATGGCGGCCATGGGGCTGAGTGCGGCCGCGCCGAACCTCGAATTCAACCGGGATATCCGCCGGATTCTTTCCGATAACTGTTTCCAATGCCATGGACCCGACGCCGGTGGCGGCAAAGCCGGCAAGAAAACCCTGCGTCTAGACTTGCCCGAGGCGGCCTACGCTCGCCGAGACGGTACTGCGGCGATTGTTCCCGGCCACCCCGAACAAAGCGAAGTCATCCGGCGCATCCAGTCCAAGGATCCGGATGATCAGATGCCGCCTCCGGATTCCGGAAAAACCTTGTCGGCCGCCGATCGAACCACCCTCGAAGAGTGGATCCGCCAAGGAGGCACGTATTCGCAACACTGGGCTTATGTGGCCCCGACCCGCCCCCCGGTGCCCGCCGTCGAAGCCCGAAATTGGCCGCGCAACCCCATTGATCATTTTATCCTGGCCCGACTGGAACAAGAACGGCTGAAGACCAATCCGGAAGCCGATACCCAAGCCCTCGAACGCCGCGCCAGCCTCGACCTGACGGGTTTGCCTCCGGCCACGCGTTCGGCCACGCGTTCGGAAAACTCGGCCCAACCCCGCGATTATGAACGGTTCGTCGACGAACTACTTTCTTCACGGGCCTATGGCGAACATTGGGCGCGCCTGTGGCTCGATCTCGCCCGCTATGCCGATTCCAGCGGGTACGCCGACGATCCTGCCCGGTCCATCTGGGCTTATCGCGACTACGTGATCCGCTCCTTCAACGCGAACAAGCCCTTCGACGTGTTCACGCTGGAGCAACTGGCCGGCGACCTCCTGCCGAATCCCACGGAAGACCAGCAAATCGCGACTGCCTTCCATCGGAACACGATGACCAACAACGAAGGCGGCACGAGCGACGAAGAGTTCCGCAACGTGGCCCTGGTCGATCGAGTCAATACCACGATGGCGGTGTGGATGGGCACCACCATGGCCTGCGCCCAGTGCCACAACCACAAGTACGATCCCATTAGTCAGGAGGATTATTTCCGCCTGTTCGCCATTCTCAACAACACGGCCGATGCCGACCGTGGTGATGAAAGCCCGGTCATGCCGCTCTTCAGTCATGAGCAGAAGCGCTTCAAGGCCACAACCGAGTCAGAAATCGGCCGTCTCGAAACAATCCTCGCACGCACCACACCCGAACTGGCCAAGGACCAAATCGTATGGGAAAGCCGCGTTTCCAAGCCGCTCCCGTGGCAGACGATGATCCCGGGCAAGGTCACCTCCCGGGCCGGGGCCGTGATGCGCTCCGGAAACGACGGCATCGTCCACGCTGGGCGCTCCGGCAAGACCGACTCCTATGTCGTCGAATTGTCTTCGAACGACGCCCAACCGGTGCAAGCGCTGCGCCTCGAAGTATTGCCCGAGGACGGTACGCCCACGGGACGAGTCGGACATGCTGACGGCAATTTCGTTCTCACGCGGGTTCAAGCACGCATTGTCCCGGACAAACCCTCCGTGCCCAAGGCCCGCCACGTGCGCATCGAACTCCCGGGCAAGGAACGCATCCTCTCCTTGGCCGAGGTACAAATCTTCCAGGGCGACAAAAACGTTGCGCAATCGGGCGAGGCCCGCCAGAGCAGCACAGCCTTCGAAGGACCAGCCAAACTGGCCATCGACGGCAACACCAGTGGCGATTTCAACGGGGCCCGTTCCACCACCCACACCGAGACCTCCAGCAATCCTTGGTGGGAAGTGGACCTGAAGCAACCGGTGGCCATCGACCGCGTCACCCTCTGGAACCGCACCGACGGATCGCAGGAACGCCTGAGCGGCTTCCGCGTGGTCTTGCTCGATGAGAACCGGATGCCGGTCTGGGATCAGGTTGTGGCCGAGCCGCCCAAACCCAGCAAGGAACTGCGTCCCGATGCCTCCCGCCCGGTGGAATTCCGAATCGCGTCGGCCGATTTCGAGGCCAAAGGATTCGAAGCGGCGCTGGTTCTCTCGAATTCCGATCCGAGCCAGAAGGGCTGGTCGGTGGCTCCGCAGCTGACCCATCGTCATCAACTGACGCTGGTCCCCACGCATCCGTTCTCGGTGGGCCCCGGATCCAATCTGGTGATCACCCTCGACCATCAGTCCAAACAAGAACACGCCACCCTGGCGGCTTTCCGGTTCTCCCGAACCTCCGACACCCGCGCGGCGGAAATTCTGCAAATTCCCGCTCCGGTGCTCTCGGCCTTGGCCCGGCCCCAGTCCCTTCGCTCCGCGGCCGAGAAGACCACACTCGCCAGCCACCACCGATCCGTGGCCCCGCGCTTGCAGCCCCAACGGGACAGTCTCGCTGAACTGCGAAAGAAACTATCCGAACTCAAGCCGCAGACCACAGTCCCGGTCTTGCGAGAACTCGCCGGCAAGGACCGTCGCAAAACCCTCATCCAACTCCGGGGCAACTACCTGAATCTGGGTCAAGAAGTCCCCGAAGGTCTGCCCGCCAGCCTCGGACTCGCTTCGTCAGCGCAACGTCCCGACCGTCTGGAGTTGGCCCGGTGGTTGATGGACAAACGCAATCCCCTCACCGCCCGAGTCGTCGCCAATCGTCTGTGGGAGTCGGTGTTTGGAATCGGTTTGGTGCGCACCAGCGAGGAATTCGGTTCCCAAGGAGAGCCTCCTTCCCACCCAGAACTCCTCGACTGGCTCGCCATGGAATTGGTGGACAGCGGCTGGGATTTAAAACACCTGCTGCGCCTCATGGTCACCTCGGCTGCCTACCGCCAATCTTCCAAGGTCACCCCGGAACACTTGGCCCGTGATCCGGAAAACCGCTGGCTGGCCCGCGGTCCGAGATTCCGATTGTCGGCCGAGATGATCCGCGACCAAGCCATGGCCGTCAGTGGATTGCTCAGTGATCGCATGCATGGTCCGCCCGTCAAACCTGCCCAACCCAAACTCGGACTCAGCGCCGCATTCGGCAGCGGCACCGACTGGGAAACCAGCATGGGCGAAGACCGCTTCCGTCGGGGCATTTACACGACTTGGCGCCGCTCGAACCCCTACCCCTCGATGGCCACCTTCGATGCACCCAATCGCGAGGTATGCCAGGTTCGGCGTGAACGCTCCAACACACCGCTGCAGGCCTTGGTGACCCTCAATGACCCGGTGTACATCGAGGCCGCCCAGTCTCTGGGACGCCGGATGGCCTTGTCGGGCGGCACCGTTCCTCAGCGGCTTCAGAGCGGATTCCAGCAGTGCCTCCATCGTCCGGCCTCGACCGAGGAATTAACCTCCCTCACCACACTGCTCGAGCGCAGTCGCCAGCGTTTCCAAACAGACACCACCAAGGCCAAACGCATGGCCACCGAACCCATTGGTGAACTCCCCTCCGGTCTGGAGGCCACCGACGCGGCCGCCTGGACCTCCGTGGCCAACGTGCTGATGAATCTCGACGAATTCTTGATGAAACGGTGAGCCCGATCGCCCCCAAGCACCCCATGAATCCACAGATCGAAGCCCTGCAACATCTCACGCGGCGACACTTCCTGGGCCGAACCGCCCACGGTCTGGGCGCCATCGCCCTCGGCTCCCTCATCAAAGGAAGCCTCCCTGCCGCCGCAGCCGCGACACCCGCTCCCTCACTGTTGACGGCCCACAGCCCGCGGTTTCCTGGCAAGGCCAAGCGGGTGATTTACCTGCACCTCACGGGTTCTCCGCCGCACCTAGATCTCTTCGATTACAAACCCGAATTGGTGAAGCGCACCGGGCAGGACTGCCCCGACGCTTTCCTCAAGGGCAAGCGCTTCGCCTTCACCTCCGGCACCCCCAAGCTCCTGGGAACGCCGCGAACCTTCGCCCGCCACGGTCAAGGCGGCGTCTGGCTCTCGGATGCCCTGCCCCACCTCCAAACCGTGGCCGATGAATTGTGTGTCATCCGTTCGATGACCACCGACCAGTTCAACCACGCCCCGGCAGAACTGCTGGTCTACACCGGATCTCCGCGCCCGGGGCGCCCGTCCATTGGTGCCTGGGTCACCTACGGCCTCGGAACTGAAAACCAGAACCTGCCCGGGTTCGTGGTGCTCATCTCCAGCGGCGTGCAGCCCAACGGCGGCAAGAACTCCTTTGGCAATGGCTTCCTGCCGTCCGTCTATCAAGGAGTCCAGTGCCGTTCCAAAGGCGACCCGGTGCTCTACGCTTCGGACCCGGCGGGCATGGACCGCGATGTGCGGCGCATGGGCCTTGACACCTTGCGCGACCTCAACGAGTTGCAGTCCCAAGAGTTGGGACATCCCGAGACCGCTACCCGGATCGCCCAATACGAATTGGCCTTCCGGATGCAGATGTCGGTGCCTGAAGTCATGGACATCAACCGCGAGACACCGGCCACCCTCGAGGCCTACGGCGCCAAACCCGGTGAATCGAGCTTCGCCAACAATTGCCTCTTGGCACGGCGACTGGTGGAACAAGGAGTCCGCTACGTCCAACTCTTCGATTGGGGATGGGATTTCCATGGCACGGGACCGTCCGAGGACATCCGCGATGGACTCACCAACAAGTGCCGCACGATGGATCGCCCAGTCGCGGCTCTGCTGAAAGACCTCCGTCAACGCGGTATGCTCGACGACACTCTGGTTGTGCTCGGCGGCGAGTTCGGACGCACCCCCTTCCGTGAAGGGCGCACTGCTCAGGGCGGCATTCTGGGTCGCGACCACTTCCCTGACTGCTACTCCATGGTCATGGCCGGAGGCGGCATCCGAGGCGGCACCATGTACGGCGAATCCGACGAGCTGGGATTCTCAGTGGCCCGCGACAAGGTCACCGTGCACGACCTTCAAGCCACCCTCCTGCATCAACTGGGCTTCGATCACGAGCGCCTCACCTTCCGGTTCCAAGGCCGCGACTACCGCCTCACCGACGTCGAGGGCGAGGTGGTGAAGGGTATCCTGGCTTAATCCAGAAACGCCCTCTCCCCGTTTCTCCAACAAATCTTCCGGACCCATCCTTGAGTCAGGAACCAGACCCGCTTACCCATACCGCATGAACCCATTGGGCTGGAAAGCAATCCTACGGACCCTTTGGCGTACTTCGATGGTTGGGGCGTGGACCTTGGCCGCTACCCATGCCGCCACCGTGCGAATCGACACCTCGAAATCCCCAGCGTTGAAAACCTGGGCCGATTCGGTGCTACCCATCGCCAATGAATGGTATCCCCGCTTGGGCAACCTGCTGGCCTCGTCCGAGGGCCACCGATTGCTGGATGTCACCATTCGCATCAACCCTGATTTCAAGGGCATCGCCGCAGCCTCCGGCCCTTACATCGAAATCTCGACCGACTGGATCACCCGACATCCAGAAGACAGTCGCGGTGCGGTGATCCACGAATTGGTCCATGTCGTCCAAGAGTATCCCCCGGGCCAAGCGGGGTGGTTGACCGAAGGCATCGCCGATTACTTCCGCTATGCCATTTACGAAGCCTTGCCCTTGGCCGAATTTCCTCGTCCAGAAAAACCTCAGGGATATCTCGATTCCTACAAGGTCGCGGCGGGATTCTTCTTCTGGCTCGAGTGCGGTCCTGCGCCAGGAATCGTCCGTCAATTGAACGCCGACCTCCGAAGTGGAAAATACCAAGAGACCCTCTTCACCGAAAGAACCGGCCGCGGATTAAGGGACCTCTGGAATGACTACCTGACCGCCCTGCGACCCCTGCCCGACCTCCCCCGGGAACCACGGATTTGGCGACACGCCAAGGGCTCCTTCGAATTCCAACCCAACGGAACATGGACCGAGTTTGAAAACGGCAAACCGGTCTGGAAATTCATCGAAATGGCGAGGACTCCTCAGTACATCGAAATCTTGGATCGCCCCCGCAACATCCGCCTGAGACTCACCTCGCCCATGGTTCAACTCATCTCCAAAACCGGCTGGGCCACCCTTTACACCGGGGAGTGGACTGCACCGCCCTCCACGAAGCAGTTGACCAAATAACCACTGTCGGTCCGTCCAATGAAACCGCACCCGCTTGAGTGTCGATTCTCGGCCATTCACCGTCGGAGATCACACGATCACGGCAGGGGATGGATGGTCTGATGCCCTGAAACACCACGGGTCGATCTGTGCTGGCGAACGCTCATGAACAAACCCAAACAGGTGCAATGGTTCGATGAACCGGAGGAGCACAACTATCCGGCGGCTCAATCGTACCTGCGTCTGATCTATGCCGAGCAGGAAGCCGATCGCTTGGTGGAACAACTGCGAACGGCAGACATGGTTTCCTTCAAAGCGAAGGATATTTTCCGAGCATCCGGTCTTTCGCTGCTGGGCGTAAGCAACAGCCATGTCTCCAAGAACGACGACAAGATCCAAAATGGGGGTTCGTTGTCGCCGCTGCTGCTAGTGCGATCCCGCGTTCGGGATTCGGTGATCGTGGCCGATGGTTACCACCGATTGTGTGCGGTTTACCGCCACAACGAGGACGCTTGGATCCCCTGCAAAATCATCTGACGACTTGTCATGCCACTCCCCAGAGAGACCGCTTGGTTTTATGCGAAATCCTATGGTTGGGGTTGGGGACTGCCAGCGCGCTGGCAGGGGTGGGTTTGTCTCCTGACCTATGTGGCCGTGATGGCTGGCAGTGCAGCCTGGATTTTGCCCGAACACCCGATCCTCTTCGGAACCATCACCGGAGTTCTATCCGCGATCTT
>CAMATE010000114.1 GCA_945861075.1 Akkermansia muciniphila | reverse complement strand
GTGCGCAGCGGTGCGACCCCGGAGGCCGTCTGGATGGCGGTGAGCGATACCGGGCCGGGCATCCCGCCGGAGCAATTGAACCGCATCTTCGAGCCGTTCTACACCACCAAGAACAAGGGCACGGGCCTGGGCTTGCTCATCGTCCAGCGGATCATCCGCGACCATGGCGGCCGGATCGAACTCGAGAGCACCGTGGGCAAGGGGACGACCTTCAAGCTCTGGCTCCCTCTGCGGGACCGGCGCCCGCGCATGATCGCCTCGAGCACCTCATCAACCTGATCGATCCGAGGCGGGTCACGGGGTGGAGCGTCCGGGGATGGGGCGTTCCCAAGAAAAAGCCGGCATCCCTGGGAAGGGAATGCCGGCTTCTGCTTTGATCGGTGGGTTTAGTGGAAGGCGACGATCGAATCCCCCAGCTTGTGGATGGTTCCG
This sequence comes from Akkermansia muciniphila, assembly GCA_945861075.1. Lineage (GTDB taxonomy): Bacteria > Verrucomicrobiota > Verrucomicrobiia > Limisphaerales > UBA9464 > SXXZ01. The sequence continues at coordinate 9,867 of CAMATE010000114.1, read as the reverse complement.
ATGATCTCCGAGCGCATCTCCGCGCCGTCGGCGGCATTGAGGGTGAACTTCACGCTGAATTGATCAGCCTTGGTGAGACCGTCGATGGCCAGGAAGACGCTCTTGCCGTCCGCTGACAAGGTCGCTGACGTTACTTCCAGTTTGTCATGCCCGTCCTTGCCGGGGTTCTTGACCGACAATTCGGGGGAGCCGTAGCCGCCGCTGTAGCGGTAGTTCCACAGTTCCACCGCGTAGTTGGCGGCATCCTTGGCCACCTCGGGCTTGAGCGGGGTGCTGAAGGTGATCTTCAGCCCGTTCTTGGCCGCATGGGCCTTGAGCGCGGTGTGAACCGGTTTACCGGTGTAGCGGACGCGGAAGAATCCGCCATCGCGGGTGGCCGCGTTCTGCCAGCCCTTGAGGCCGGCCAGATAGAGTTGACCGTCTTTGGGGTTGAAGCGGCCGCGCATGACGCCGCTCTGGAACTTGAGCCCGAAGGGCACCAGCGAGGCTTGAGTGGTGCCGCCGACGGTGTCCATGCCCACGCCATACAGCAGGCACTTGCCGTAGCTCATGAACAGCGGCGAACCCTTCCAGGGCCCCCACTTGTCGCTGGTGACATACACCTGACCACCGCTCGAGTTGTCCCAGCGCATGGGCAACCACGCGATGGGCTCGTCATAGCCAGTGGGAACGGGCATGGAGCTGTCCCAGCCCTTGAGCTTGTTGGCCTTGCGGGCTTCAGGGTCGCTCGGATTGACGCGGATCTCGCGGCCATCCGGGTACTTGAGCGTGAGCTCGCGCTGGGCGGCCGGAACCATGCCCATGAAGGAGCCGGGGCGGACGAGGTTCAGCTTCGAGGAGGGCATCCAATGGCCTTGGTTGTCACCCACCAGCACCGTGTCGTCGGGTCCGACGGTCATGCCGTTCGGAGCGCGCAGGCCGCTCGCAAACACTTCCATCTTCTTTCCGTCGGGCGACACCTTGAGGATGGTGCCTTGGTGGGGCGAAGTCACACTGGGTTCCCACGGGGCGCCCTTGGCGTAGTAGAAGTTGCCCTTCGAGTCGGTGTGCAAATCGAGGACGAACTCGTGGTAGTTGGGCGTGACGACCGTGTCGTTGTTGAAGTTCTCGTACAAGTCGGCCTCGCCGTCCTTGTTGAGGTCCTTCAGACGGGTGATTTGGTCGCGGCCGGCCACGTAAATTTCTCCCTTAACGACCTTCAGCCCCAGCGGTTGGAACAGGCCGGTGGCGAAGCGCTTCCAGGTGAGCTTCTCGAGTTTCTCGTCGATGCCCGAGACGATCCACACGTCGCCGTGGAAGGTGCAAACCGCCGCCCGTCCGTCGGGCAGGAAGTCGAAGCCCCCGAGGAAGGTGCTCACCCGGTACGGATTGGGGAACGGCTCGGTGATGGTGTCGACAACGTAGGTGCCGTCGCCGCCGCCGGTGTTGAGCTTGCCCTGGGTGGAGACGGTCTCCGTCCAGTGGGCCGGCCCGCCTTGGGTCAGCTTGCGGAGGTCGGCAGCTTTGCCGGCCAGCTGGGGTAGGGCGTTTCCGGAGGTGATCGCGATGCGGAAGGCGGCGCCAGCGCGGGCCTTGGCCAGCGTGAACACCACCTGGCCGTCACGCACCTGCAACGCACCTTGGACTTCGGAGTCGACCGAGATCGCCAGCGACGTGCCCTTGGCGGCATCGCGCAGTACTAGGCGATTGTTCCCGGTGTTGCTCGCGACCGCACCGGCCGGAGCCGAAGCGATGACGATCTGACCGCCACGGAGCGATCCGAGCGGCTGGATCGTGCGCACGATGATCGGCTTGTCGGCCGTGCCCTCGAGCGAGGGGTTCTCCAGCACTTCGATGCCGCCCACGGTGTACTTCAGCACCACTTGGTTGCCGTGCAGGTAGAGCCCCTCGTAATGGGCCCAGTCCTTGGGCAGCGGTCCTTGGTGGTCTTTGCGCGCATCGGTCAGGTTGCCGCTGATGTCCGACCAACCCGGACCCATCGCGGTCTCGAACACGATGTTGGTGCCCTTGACCGAGGGAGGCGGCGGCCACTCGATCTTGGTCAGGGTGTTGCCGAATTCGAGGAATTCGCCGGTCCAGGCAACGGACAAGCGCAGCGTGTCGAGGTCATAGACCACGTGGCTGCGTTGATCGGTGCCGAGGTTGATGGCCAGGCCCTTCATGGCCGCGGCGACGCCCTTGCCGCGCATGACCGTGCCGGACCAGAACGGTCCGCGCATCGGCCCGGTGGCCGGGGCCTGCGCCACGAGGCTCGAGGGCAGGAGCGGCAACGTCGCCGCCGCCACAAGGCTCCAGAATGCAGATGACTTCATGGATGAGGATTAATTGAGAACGCCACAAACCGTCCGCCACCCCCTTCCACAACGCAAGGGCTACCGTTGAATCGCCAACAAAAAGGGCGGCTCACCGAGGATCAGCAGGGGAATGCAGCAGGATAGGGTCAGCGAGACCGTGGTGCCCAAGGCCAGGAGCCGGACACTCGTCCATTCGGTGGTTCTGCTCAGCCACCCAAACCCCAAAGGTGATTGGTGCAGGATGGGCCGGAAGCCCGGAATCACGCACAGCAACGACAGGCACATCACCAAGAGCACCTCGTAGTTGCCGTGAAGGCTCGGGCTCACGCCGTTTTCGGGCATGGCCCGGAGGCTGATGCCGCCGTTGAACAAGGCCATCAGGATCAGCGTTCCTCCCAATATCAGCTACGACACCTGGCGGGCCCAAGAGCGTTCCAGTCCGAGGTAGGCGGCCATGGCCATCGTGGAGAAGATGCATGTTGTCCAACTGCCCAACAGCAGGCGTCCCAATTCTCCGGGGATGTTAAAACCTTGTCGTCGGATGATCCTGTGGCGCAATTTAATTGATGATACAATTAATTAAAAATGGATAAACTTGGATTTCGGGCCGAACGCCCGACGACCTCCGGGGTCGGGATCGGGAGCTGGCGCTGCGGGCCCTTGGGGTTTCCTGAAGGCAGCCGCCGACCGAAGCCCCGTTCGCCTGGCGTGCGGAAGGCTGGGACCTTCAAGCCCGTGGATTGCCCAACCCGGCCTTGGTCCAACCGATCGCTCTCACGGGCTCCGGCACATCCCTCGATCGACAGCTTCCATTGGCACTGCGCGCGGGAAGTCCATGTGGCGATTGGGGTGAAAAAAAGCTGCAGTTCTGAGGGCTTTCGGCAGCAGGGACTCGACTCTTGAGCAACGCCGCCAGACGATCCCAACGTGGGGCGAAGGCGCCTGCTAGAATGGCGTCTTCCGGTGGGTGTTTTGCTGCTAAATGGCGACCTGCAAGCCATTCCGAGGATTTGCAGAAAAAAACTTAAGCCACCGCAGTTGACGAAAGAAACACAGTGACGCTATGTAGTGGTCGTTGGTATGGCGCACCACAACCCATTGTGACTTAGGCGGAAAAAGCAAAAACTACTGTCCAGCATCATCCAGCAAACCAAGCAACCCAAACAGGTCCGATCTTCTCCCGAATTTCGGTGTCCTGCGCAGGTTTTGCATGCGGTGACCGCACCAACAAATCCACCCCCTTTCCGAAGTTTAACGCCCTCATGAGCATCGCTGTCCCAGAGCCTTCCACCGAATCACCCGCCCTCCCCGATTTTCTGACCATTGAGGAGGGTGATTTTGTCATCCACCGGCTGGGTTCAAAAACCTTCCGCCTCGACAAGACCAAAGCCCGCGCCCGTTTGGCTGGCAAACAGGTGATCAATGGCCAACGCAGCGCCGAACTGAACATCCTGCCGCTCAAGTACCACGAGGCCTACCGCATCTATAAGCAGATGAAGGCCAACCACTGGGAGCCGGACGTGATCGACATGACGCGGGACTCGCAGCAGTGGAACACGGGCGCCCTCTCGTCGAAGGAGCGCTGGATCATCGAGATGGGCGTCGGCTACTTCTCAGCTGCCGAGGGCATCGTGGGTGACTCTGTCCTGCACGTCATCGAAGACAACCTGACCGCGGCCGAACTCAAGCACGCATCGCTCCGGCACATCGCCGAAGAGTCCATCCACATGGACTCGCTGCTGCACATCATCGGTTCGCTGAACATCGATCTGGACGAGGTCACGGCCAAGTTCACCGACATCCCGAGCGTGCAGAAGAAGAACGCCTTCATCACCCGGCAGATGCCCGAGCTGAAAATGGGCATCGACCTGACCAAAACGGTCAACAAGCAGCGGTTCGCCAAGGCGATCTTCGGCATCACGCAAGTCATGGAGGGCACGCAGTTCTACGCGCTCTTCGCCATGATCCTGTCGCTGCACCGGCAGAACAAGATGACGGGCATCGGGCAGATGTTCCAATACACGCTGCGCGACGAATCCAATCACATCGAGCTGGGCCGCTACATCCTCACGCAACTCATCGCCGAAAACCCCGACTTGTGGACCCCGGAATTCCGGGCCGAGTTGGTGGAGTTCATGCGCGAGGGCGTTGAGCTGGAGAAGGAATTCGTGCGGGACTGCTTGCCCGAAGACGGCGTGGGCATGACCCAGATCGATTTCCTCACCTACGTCGAATACAACGCCAATCGGCGACTCGCAGGCGTCGGGCTGCCGACCCTTTCGAATGTCAGCTCAAATCCCTTCACGTGGCTCGACGAGGTCATCTTCCTGAGGAAAGAGAAGAACTTCTTCGAGACGCGTGTCACCGAGTATCAGACCAGCGGCAGCCTCAAGAACACGGCCGAAGACGACCTCATCTAATGGGAGTCCACGCCGACAGCTGGATTCGACGCATGGCCCGTGAGCATGCGATGATTGAACCGTTCGAAGAAGTCCTCATCCGCCAGACAACCGATGGGAATCCCGTGATCAGCTATGGGCTTTCGAGCTACGGCTACGACCTGCGTGTGGCCGATGAGTTCAAGGTCTTCACCAATGTCTACAATGCCGTGGTCGACCCCAAGGCGTTTGATGAGCGATCGTTTGTCGACATGCGCGGTGCTTCTTGCCTGGTGCCACCGAACTCGTTCGCCTTGGCACGAAGCGTTGAGTACTTCCGGATTCCCCGCGATGTGCTCACCCTTTGCGTCGGGAAAAGCACTTACGCTCGGTGCGGCATCATCGTCAATGTGACGCCCTTCGAGCCTGAGTGGGAGGGCCATGTGACGCTGGAGATCTCCAACACCACCCCGCTGCCTGCCCGCATTTACGCGGGTGAGGGGTTGGCCCAGGTCCTCTTCCTTGCCGCCAACGAACCCTGCGAAGTCAGTTACGCGGAGCGTCGCGGCAAATACCAGGCCCAACGCGGAATCACCGTTCCGCGCATCTGATTCAAACACTGTCCAATGCCGTCAGTCATCCTGCCATGAATGTCAGTACCGCTCCGTTTTCGCTCACCAACGATGAGTCGGCCGTAGAACCCGGCGAGTTTCCGCAGGTGATCCGGCGCGACCTGCCGACCGACGCCTCCGGCAAGCCACGGGTGGTGCCCTGGCTGGGTCACAAGATCTCGCGTGCGGTCTCCGCGGCCTGCGTGGCCCAAGGGGTCGAGGAGTCCATCGGGCAGCAGGTCCAGGCCCAGATCGAGTTCAAGATGCGCCGGGAGCGGCCGAGTTTCATCCACATCGAGCAGCTTCAAGACCTGGTCGAAGAAACGCTCATCCAGATCGGTCAGCCGCACGTCGCGCTGACCTACGGAAAGTATCGGGCCCGTCGGGAAGCCGAACGCAAGCTGGGCGGAACGGCGGCCGACGACTCGGGCCATCAGCTCGAACTGGCGACACGTGCCCAGTTGGCCGACATCCGTGCGCGCATTTCCTTCGCCAAGATCGGCCTCACCCCGTCGCTCCCCGACGACGAGGTGCTCACCCGGCTGCTGCGCAGCACGTCGATCAACCTGAGCCCCCTTGAACGCCGCGACACCATCATCCTGAACGCCAAGTCGCTGCTGGATGTCGATGCCGACGCGCGCTTCTTTGCTGCCCGCATCCTGCTCTCCTACATTTATGAGGAGACGTTGCAGTGGAAGGTGGCTGACGGCCCGCAGGCGTTGAAAGAAGCTCATCGTCGCGCATTCCTGGCCTACATCCCGCGCGGCATCCAACTGGGCCGTCTCGATCCCCGGCTCGCCACGTTCGATTTGCCCAAGCTGGCGGATACCCTCGATCCGTTTGCCGATCTCCAGTTCGACTTCATCGGCATCCAGACCCTCTTCGACCGCTACCTCATCCACGACACGGATACCGTCACCAACCGTCGAATCCGTCTGGAAGCTCCCCAGGTTTTCTGGCTCCGCGTGGCCATGGGCTTGTCGATCCTGGAGAAAGATCGTGAAGCGCGTGCGGCCGAGTTCTACAGCATCTACAAGTCGCGCCGGGCCTGTTCCTCCACTCCGACACTCTTCAACTCCGGCACGCTGCACTCCCAGCTCTCCTCCTGCTATCTGCTCTACTGCGGCGACTCCATCGAAGAGATCACCGAGACGTGGCGCCGCTTCTCGCACCTCTCCAAGTGGGCCGGCGGCCTCGGTTGCTCGTGGACGGCGATTCGCGGAGCGGGCGCCCATATCCATGGCACGAATGGCGAGAGCTCCGGAGTGATCCCCTTCCTGAAGGTCTCCAACGACATTGCCATTGCCGTGAACCAGGGTGGCAAGCGTCCGGGTGCGCTGTGCTCGTATCTGGAGCTCTGGCACGCAGACATCGAAGACTTCCTCGACCTCCGCAAGGAAACCGGAGACGACCGTCGCCGCACCCACAACATGAACACCGCGCATTGGATTCCCGATGTGTTCATGAAGCGGCTCAAGGCCATTTCAGACGGCCAGCTGCCGAAAGACGCCAATTGGACCCTCTTGCGGACCAATGACTGCCCGGACCTTCCCGAACTCTACGGGCAGAAGTTCGAGCAGCGCTACGAGGAGTACGAGCGGATGGTGGACTCCGGAAAGCTCTGGGGTCGCAAGGTGCGCGTGCTGCAGCTGTGGAAGCGGATGCTGGAGATGCTCTTCGAGACCGGGCACCCATGGATGACCTGGAAGGATCCTGCCAACGTTCGCAACCCGCAGGACCACGCCGGCGTGATCCACAACTCCAACCTCTGCACCGAGATCGAGCTGAACACCTCCTCCTCTGAGGTGGCGGTCTGCAACCTCGCCAGCGTCAACATTGCGGCGCATTTGCGCCCGGATGGTTCCATCGACAACGACAAGCTCCGCGGCACCATCACCGTGTTGATGCGGATGCTCGACAACGTCATCGACATCAACTTCTACCCGGTCGAAGCCGCCGCCAATTCCAACCTGCGCCATCGGCCGGTCGGACTCGGCGTGATGGGGCTGCAAGACGCGCTGTACGACAAGAAGGTGGCCTTCGATTCCGCCGAGGCGGTCGCCTTCAACGATGAAGCATTGGAAGCCATCGCCTACCACGCCTACTGCGCGAGCAGTGACCTGGCGGAGGAGCGCGGAACCTACCCGAGCTACGCCGGTTCCAAGTGGAGCCGCGGCCTCATGCCGCTCGACACACTGAATTTGCTCGAGCAGGAGCGCGGCACGCCGATCCTCGTTGACCGCAACTCAAGACTCGATTGGGACTCGCTCCGTCAGCGCATCGCTCGGCAAGGCATGCGCAACTCGAACTGCTTGGCGATCGCTCCGACGGCCACCATTTCCAACATCCTGGGCTGCACGCCGTGCATCGAGCCGACCTACAAGCACATCCACACCAAGTCGAACCTCAGCGGGGAGTTCATCCGCACCAACGACCATTTGCTGCGCGACTTGCAAGCCTTGGGCGTGTGGGACGAAGACATGCTGGCCGATTTGAAATACTTCGATGGCAGCGTGCAGCAAATCGAGCGCGTCCCGGAGCAACTCAAGCGGTTGTACAAGACGGCCTTCGAGATCGCGCCGACCTGGATTCTTCAATGCGCTGCGGTGCGCCAGAAGTGGATCGACCAGGCTCAGAGCACCAACCTTTGGCTGGCGGAAAGCGATGCCCGCACGGCGAGTTTCATGTATCGCGAGGCCTGGGAGCGCGGACTCAAGACGACCTATTACCTGCGCACTCTGAACAAGAGCGCCATCGACAGCGCGAACCGCGAGCGCCGGCCCGCGGCCGAACCGAAGCGCGAGTTCACCGCCGATGAAAAGAACGCCTGCTCCATCGAAGCGATGCGCAACGGCGGCACCTGTGAGGCTTGCCAGTAAGTGATGAGGGGGCCGGCGGCCGAGTGATTGCACCGCCCCCCGGCCGACCTGGCCTCTTCTTTTCGGGACGCAGTCTCTGCGTCCAATTCCGCCCCGTGGTTGTTCACGGGCATCGGTGCACTCCGAAGCGCTTGGCAACGGGTTCTCTGTAAAACCTTGGCTGCCGGAAAATTACGGCCGGGTGGCTATCCGTTGGACAGACAGGCGGGTTGGGTTGACAACTGGGACGTGGAATTGCGCGAGTTTGCCGAGCGAATCCTCTGCGCGACGACGCTGGAGGAAAAGCTCATCGACCCGCCGGGCGGGCGGCTCACCGACGAGCGTCCCGGGTCAGCGTGGGACCGTGACGTCGAACCCGGTCGGCCGGCTGAACTGCGCTTCAAGTCGACGGGCTCCGACAAGGCGGGCACCTCCGGCAAGGCCGAGTTTCCTGGCCTGCACGGCCTGGGTGACGAGGCAGGTCGCGGCAAGGTCCTGCACTTCTTCGCCAATCACGAACTCCTGGCCACCGAATTGATGGCATTGGCGCTCCTGCGCTTCCCCGACGCGCCCCCGGCCTTTCGTCGGGGTGTCTTGCACACCTTGCGCGAGGAGCAGGAACACGTGCGACTGTACCTCGACCGCATGAAGGCCTGCGGCGTGGCTTTCGGTGAGTTGCCCGTGAGCGGCTATTTCTGGCGATCCGTGTCTCCGATGCGCCAGCCGATGGACTTCGTCACCGGGTTGAGCCTCACCTTCGAGCAGGCCAACCTCGATTTCGCCCGCGTCTTTTCCCGCGGGTTCGCCGAGGCGGGCGATTCTGAAACGGCCGCGCTCCTGCGCCGCATCTTGCACGACGAGATCGGGCACGTGGCCCATGGGTTGAAGTGGTTCCGCCAGTGGAAGGATCCGAACTCCAGCGACTGGGACGCCTTCTGCGGCGCCTTGCGCTTTCCGCTGTCGCCGCAACGGGCCAAAGGCGTCGACTTCAACGAAGAAGCCCGCCGCACGGCCGGTCTTGAGCCGGAGTTCATCGCCCAGTTGGATCTCTTCGCCCGCTCCAAGGGGCGTACGCCTCAGGTCTTCCTCTTCAACCCGCTGGCCGAGGGATACATCGCCCGCGGGCCCGGATTCACACCGGCTGCCCAAGCCCGCCAATTGGCCCGCGACCTGGCCCACCTGCCGCAGTTTCTGGCCCGCCGCGACGACGTGGTGGTGGTGCCCGAAGCTCCGGCCTCGGACTTTCTGGCGACCCTGAAATCGGCCGGCTTCGAACTGCCCGAGTTTGTGGTGGCCCCGGAGGGCGTTCGTCTGGGCAAGAGGCACGATAACGGGCTCGGCCATGGGCTCACCGATTTGCTCGGCGAACGCAAACTCGGCGGTCTGCGCCCCTGGGCCTGGGCCCCAGACAGCTTGGAACGCCTGAGCCCGCTGTTCCCGCAAGTGACCGGCGACGACCGGGGCCCCGACGACTGCTTCAACCCCCGCATCGCCGAGCTGTATTCCAAGGCCTGGAGTGCGCGGTTTTTGCAGGAAATCCACCCGGAACTCGCGTCGGTCTTTCCGGCGCTGTGCCAGGTCGAGACGATCGGCACGGCGGTGACCGACCTGCCCACGGCGCTCGCTGCCATCCAGTCCTTCCGAGACCAAGGCCATCACCGCTTGGTGGTCAAGCAAGCCCTCGGATTGGCCGGGGCCAATGCCATCCGTCTCTGGGAACCCGAAC
>CAMATE010000113.1 GCA_945861075.1 Akkermansia muciniphila | reverse complement strand
ACCGAAACCACTCCGTCCGTCACGGTCACCGTCACCCGGTTGGTGCTCGGTCCCTGGGCCTCCGTCGGCTGCCAATTCAAGACACCATTGGTGCTCACGGTCAGACCCTCCGGACCACTGACCAACGCAAACTTCAGCGCCTGCACCGGCAAGTCGGCATCGGTGGCCCTGAGGGTGAAGGTCAACTGAAGCCCTTCGGTCACCCGACGATTGGCCGTCGCTACCCAGACCGGCTGCAAGTTCTGTTCTCGGACGAGGATGAGAAACTCATGGGTTGCGGATGCGATCCCATCGCTGGCGAAGACACGTACCCAATTGGTGCTCGGTCCCTGCGCCTCCGTCGGCTGCCAAGTCAGAACACCATTGGTGCTCACCGTCAGCCCCACCGGACCATCGACCAACCCATAAGTGACCACTTGCCCAAAAGTGTCCGGATCGGTCGCCTTGAGAGTCAGCCTCAGCGGCGAGCCTTCGGTGACCCGGCGGGTGCCCACATCAGTCCAGACCGGCGGGCGGTTCAGACTGGCTCGGATACGGAAACGCACCGGTCCGGCCGATGGCAATCGGACCCGCAGGTACCAGTCCTGATCCAGCGTGGGTTGATCGCGACCTTCCAAAACCGTGATGGTTTCCGGCTGGGTGCCTGGTCGGACATTGGCAAAGGAAACCACCGACAACGGCAAAGGCTGGCCGGGGCTGACCTCCAAGTCGGCTTCACCGGTCAACTGATCCAAGTCGAAGTTAATCCCGCTCACCTTGCCCGGATTCCGGTAGATGAACTCGAGGTCCACCGGACCATTGGTGGCCTCAGCCTCAAACCAGACATCGGTGTTCAGCGTCTCAAAGACGGCATCCTTCCGACGATAATCGGCCGAAATCAAATAATTGGTGGCCACACCAGAAACCCCGAAATACCAGCGTCCGCCCACCAAGGCCACCGGGGACGAATCCGTGGTGATGAGGATGTCCTCGTCACCCAAGCCAGGCTTGTCGCTCTGGTATTGGAAGTCGGAAACCGTGGGCACCGGCAAGCGGTCGCGTGAACTGAGAATCAAATCACCACTGGCTCCGCGGGTCCGGACCCTCAAGGCCGAGACATCGTCCGGGAGGGTGACGTAGTAGAAGTCGTCATCGACACCCGAGCGATTGGCCGAGATCACCTGCCCCAGCTTCAATTCCTGGATCCGACCGCGCTGCTCGGTGGCGGTGATGGTATAGGCCACACCCGGAATGCCGGAGGTGTTGGTCACCGCAAGATACCACAAACCTGGAGCCAACCGGACCGGCTGACTGTCGAGATGGATCACCAGAGTCTCATTGGTGCCGTCCGGCGTGACCGACGCATAATCGAATTGACCGATCCCGGGCAGCTTGGGCGCCCGGATGGCGTAGAGGTCCACATCACCCGTCTGGGCGGTGACCGTGAAGGTGACTCCGAGCACATTGCTGGCGGGCACTTGATAGGAATAGTAGTCCTGCAAGATCGGGGTGCTGTTGGTGGCGCGGATAGCGACCCGATGAGTCAAGGGTGTGATGCGCACCCCGAAATCCGTCTGCAGAGAGAACTGGTTGGATGAGGTTCCACCGGCACCGCGCACGGCCAGATAGTAGCGCTGACCGCGTGGCAGCAACGGCGGCAGGTTGTTGTCGAGGAATCCAGCAAAGGTCTGCCCGGCGGGCATGCGCGACACCAACGTCACTGTGTCGGACTCCGTGGGATCCGGCAGACCCGAATCGCTGTACAGCAGCGATAGCGGTCCCCCGGAAAGGTTGATGAGCGTATTGGTGGCGCGTTCCGCCTCGAGCGGCACGTCGACCACGAAGTACCGGATATCCTCACCCACGATGTTGGTGGTGAAGGCCACGCCGTTGGTCAGCCGGAAGGTCGGCGGATTGGTGGGCATGAAGGTGAAACGCAACTGCCAGTCGAGCAGCAAGCCCGTCTGACCGCCCCGGGCGTCCGTCGTCTGGAGCTGCCACAATCCGGTGCCCGGTTGACCCATCAGCGGACGCAACGGTTCCTCCGGCTGGTACAACAACGTGGCGCCATCCTGATCCAACCAGACTTGTCCAATTTCCAATCCAGAGGGGAAGTTGGTGTCGGAGGCGCGCGGTAAAACAGACACCAATCCAATGGACGTCCGCGAAGATTTCGCGACGAACACCGTTTTGTTGGTCTGCCAAGCCGATGGACTCGCATCGATGATGTCCAATTGCACCCCTCCATCCACCCAGACCTGGGCATTGACCACGCTCTTGGCCGAGGGTGATTTACGGCTGGTGAAGAACAACCGGTAGGTCTGGCCGATGTTGAGATCGTACTGCCGTTCCAGAGCGGCATTGCGCAGGTCCAGCACCTGACCTTCCGAACCACCGGCCAGGATCGACACCCGATTGGTCAGCACGGTCCAACCTTCGAGATTGTTCGTTCCGGACAAATACTCACCCAAGTTGAGGGTCTCCCAATCGTTGGAATACAACATCTGAGGTTGCACCCGGCTGAGGTAAGGCGGTTGGGCGAACTTGATGGGCGTGTAGGCGCCATTGGTGCTGTCTCCGAAGATCGCAAAGGCCCGGTTGGTGACCAACCCGCTGGCCGGAAGCAGACCCGCCGTGGACTTGAGGACCACCTGCTGACCTTTGTCATCCGTGAAGACCGCGCTCAAGGAACCGGGGCCGTTGCCCCACGGAGCCGATTGACCCAACAACAACACCGGGCCCACCTGCCGAGTGATCCTGTCGTACCAACCTCCAACCACCATGCGTTGGTTGCCGGATTCGGGTTTGACCCATCCCTCGAGAGTGAAACCGGGCAGATTGCCGACGTCTCGGATCCGGGAATCGGTGGTGGTGGCGCCCGTTCCATTTCCCGACAAACGCATTCCGAAATTCATCTGTCCATCCACCTTGGTCCCGATATTGGCCAAGTTGATGGTCTGGCCCGGCAAGGAGTCGAAACCGAATCCATCGAGGGGCCACAGGGCTGCCAAGCCCGACTTCATGAGGTCGGGTGACTTGGCCTTGCCGAAGGAACCTTCCTCGTAGATCTGGCGAATCTCGCCATCGCGCAAAGAACGTCGCCAAAGACCGACGTCGTCCAGTTGGACAGGGCTGCCCGGCAAATTTGCAGGGCCCATCGCACCCAGGTGGAAGGACGTCGGATTGTTGCTCGCTGAAAGGGCGACCGATTGCTGGGCCACAATCTCACCATTGAAGTAAATGCGCGCGACTCCTGCGGCCCGGTCGAGCGACAAGGCGACATGCTGGTAGTTGCTCGAAATGAACACACCACCCAAGCCATTGGTGGTGGTGAGTCCGCGATTCTCAAAGAGCAGCGCACTGGCACCACCCGGAGTCACCAACCGCAAGGCCAAATCGGACACACGGGCATGCTCGGCGCGGACACCCACCTGCACATCGGACACCGGACGACCATCATCGACCTGCACCGAAGCCACGGTGCGGGCGACGTCCGCCAGCGTGACCGAAGATCCCTCGATGGTCCGCGTGAACTTGGAAGACAGGTTGCGTTCACCGTAGATGGCGACGTCGAAACACAGATTCACGCCCGACGGGTTGTGGAAGAGGACGAAGTAAGTGCCCGACTGCAGCGCCGGAACGTCGCGCACGGAAATGCTGACGATGCCGGGCCCTTGCAAGGTGGCCACCCGATCGTTGACGTCCAGATTGTCCGGGTCAGGAAAGGCTTCGCGGCGGATGTACACTTCGAGCGGCAGGTTGGCCGGGACCATGTTGGTCACCTCGACAATCAAGCGACTGGCATCCGGCGGCACGATGCGCAGGCGGAAATCATAGCCAAGCGGTCCGAGACAGATGTTCTCGAAAACCCGCTCATCGAAGGCCGGCAACACCTGAGGCTGGACTTGAAGTTGCACGGAAGTCAGGCCGCCGGAACCGCCGAGAACGTCGTCTTGCAGGAGGTAGTTCCAGGAACCGGTGCTGCCGAGACCCGAAAAGTCGAGGAGGGTGGTGCTCGGACCATCCGTCGGCTGGCCGCCGCTGAAGCGAATGCCCGGAATGTCATCATAGAGACCCGTGACCGGACCCGAGACAAGGGTGTTGCCTGTTCCGTAATCGCGGATGGAGCGCCGGTTGTTGATGGTCACGCCGTAGCCCGCGTGAATGAGCGTCCCCTGAAGGTCGAAGAAGTTGTCGTGGAAGAGCGACTGGGTGAAGGTGACGTTCCGGGTGATGCCGGACGGACCGGTGCCGAAATAACGGACGACGCTGGGCGCATCCGGAGCACCATCCGGAATGACCCGGCCACCGATGGGCGTCATGAGGAGGCTGTACCCATTGGCCCCCAGGACATGGAAGGGTTGGTCGCTGCTTCGAACCACCAATTCGAACTCACCGGCCTGCTGATCCTCAGCCTTCACACCGATGTAGTAGACCTCGCCATTGGCGGGCGCATTGGTGATCTCGATGCGCTCTTCGAACCCTTGCAACGTAGACCGGTACGCAGAGGCCAGCGCGGAGGCCTGAAGATTGGTCAAACCGGGATCGGTGGACATGTAGAGGTCCAGATCGGGTCCGAGCAGACGATCCCGCAGACGATTGCCGGAACCACCCGGTCCGCGGGGGCGCGCCAAATTGGCCGCCGAAGCGATGACGAATTCGACGTACTGGCCATTGGTCAGGCCCGTGGCCGCTGCCGCCTCGGCATTGAAGAGGTTGGTGAAGACGAAGAAATGCCACTGCGAGGCCTGCCCCGCCGCGCCACCGACCAACGGCGACTGCGCACCCACACGCGATGCAGAAACCGGGATGCCATTGGTGGCCACGACCGTGACGGCTTGCGGTTGAACCGGACCAAAGCCGCCCGAGGCGTCGGCGATGTATTCCGCCGTGGCGACCACGTTGTCTTCGCCAGCGGCATCGGAAGAAAGCGCCACCACGAAATCCTGCACGATGTTGGTGCGATTCTGGAGATGCTGCACCTCACGGGGAGCAACGGCATTCACATTCACCCGACGGGCCACCACGTGGATGACGTACTCGCTGGCCAGCGGGGGCTCGAGCACCACGCGTTCCACGTTGTTCACCGAGTCATACACCGAATTGGTCACACCCGCCTCCACGACCTCGACCGCGTTGGTGCCCGGCCGGCCGGCCGTGTAGCCGTTGCCGCCCAGATCATTGCCGACGAAGACCTCTCCGGTGACCGTGTTGGAGACCACCAGATCCAGGTCGTTGACCAGCTTCAAACCGGCGGCGGGATTGCCCGGCGGATCCGTCCAGACGAGGGTGAAATGGAAGGCTCCCGTGGAGGCCACCTCATTGGTGGTGAGCTTCAGTCGCAACGATTGGCTCGCCCCGGTGGTGAGTTCGCCGGCAAAACCGGCCAATTCAACGACTGCTCCGTCGGCGCGGGACAACCGGACGCCGCTGTCGAGGGCCCGAGGCAGGCTGGGTTGGCCCCATCCCGCGTAGTTCATCACCGAGCGAAAATTGGGCGTATAAAGCGTGGAAGAGGGGCGGGCGCTGTTGATGAGCAGCGCCTTGTAGGCCGCCGCTGCGATGTGCTTTGGCAGGCTGACACCGGGCCGCTGCCAGAATTCCTGGATCTGGGCCAGCATGCCGGAAATGGCCGGGGCTGCCATGCTGGTGCCCGACAGGAACCGGTACCACGGGGCCACCGGACGGTTCAGGTCTTCGAAAAGGGCATACTGCACCGAATTGGTGTCGTACTCATCCTCCAGCTTCCATTGGGCAGAGCGCGCAGAAAGGATTTGGGAACCCGGAGCGACGACGTCGGGCTTGAAGCGGCCGTAGCTGCCTTCGATGCCAATGCCCACATTGCCGCGACTGGAGAAGTTGGCCACCTCGGTGTCAGTGTCGGTGGAGGCGCGCAGCACGAGATTGGTGGTCAACTCGGCATTGGTGCCCGGCTCGCGGAATTGCTTACCGCCGGCCCAGATCACGCGGCCTTCATCGTCGGTCACCACGGCGTTGGTGAGGTTCCGCTTGCTCTCCAAGGCACCCACGGTGATGACGTTCTTGGCGTTGCCCGGCACGGTGACCGACCCGCGCAAACCGCCGACACCGTTGTTGCCGCCCTGTCCGGAATTGCCGGCGGCAAAAACGAAGACCACCGGTTGCTCACCGGTGATCTCCGGCAATGCGTCCCGCGAGGCCGCGTCATAGCTGGCCGAAATGGAATTGTATTCGCGGGCCGCGGGGTAGCCCCAGCTGTTGTTGGAAATCAGCGCGTTGGTCATCGCCGCCTGTTCCTGCAGGAAGGCGTCCGAAATGGTCGGGCCGGTCTGAAGATCGATGGGCAGGATAAACAACTTGGCGTTGGGCGCGTGTCCGCGAAACAAGGCATTGGTCACCGAACCTTGAGCCGGTCCTTCGATGCCCAGAGAACTGGCCCCGCTGCCGGCGATGGTCCCGGCCACGTGGGTTCCGTGGCCATCGCGGTCGATCAGAAGATTGGTCTGGGAACCGACCGTAAACACCCGGTTGGTGGTGAGGTCGGGATGGGTCCAGTCGATGCCCGAGTCGTTGATGTTCACCACAACATTGCTGCCGGTGAGCCCCTTGTACGAGGTCGTGTTGGTGAAGTCGGTGGCACTGCCCAAAAGGTAGGCGGACCGGTCATTGAGCAGCTCGCGGCGATGGGCCTTCTCGATGAGGTGCACCTCGGGCGATTGGGCCAGGGCCACCAACGCATCCGTCGGCACATCCACCGTGACGAGCGTGCCAAACGGGCTGCGCTGACGGGACACCTCACGGACTCCGAGGGATTCGAGCCGCGGGAGGGCCTCGGGATCCGACAAGGAGAGCATGAGGCGATCACCCGCATCGAGCGGACGGCCATCCATCACCCGGGTCAGCAGCTCCGGCTCCAATTTGAAGGCCGGATGCCATGGGGAAACCGAGGCCACATCGGCATCGAGGGCCAATCGCTCGAGCGACTCGTCCGAACCCTTCACCAGGAAGGCGTTGACGGGCAGGTACGAAACCACCTGCAACTGCTGCTCCTCCAACCGACGACGCGACTCGGCGTTCGGCTCGTGGGCGAATTGCACAATATGGAAACCGGGTTCCGCCCCGGCAACCAACGACTCAGGCAAGGGCAACGGATCCCCCGTGCGCGTGTCGATGAGCGCATTGCGCAGCACCAGCGCCCGCGGGTCGGACCGCAACTGGTCCACCGTCTTGGCGGTGTTGCGGGCGCGCCACGGGAACTCCGGATCTTGCGGGGCGGGACGTTGACCGGCATCCAGCGGGCGGATGCGCAACCGCTTGGCGGCCACATGGGCCGACACGGCCATGGAGCGACCCAAGGGCGAGACGGCGTCGGCGGGCGTCGCAGTCAGCCCGGTGGCCGACGAACCAAGGTTCACGGCCGGCGGCTGTACCCAGCGGTACAGCCCCAGGGAACCCACCGCCAGGGCGATGGCAACGATCAGGCTTCGAGACGGGCGCATGACGAAAACGGGATAACGGCGTTCAGTCCGTGGTCAGCACGCGGTGGTCTTCCACCACCGAGCGCAAGGTTTGGGTGACCGGGGCGTTCGTGGAGAGGGCTCCCTCGAATCGCAGGACGGTCTTGGTGGCGAACTCGCCGGTGACAACGTAATTGGTGGAAAGTCCGAAGAAGCGACCCGGTGCCGTGACCACCGCTCCCGGAGCCGGCTTGAGGGTCTGGGCCCAAGAGTAAACCACATAACGCGGTTCCTCGGCCTTGAGCAGCGAGAGGATTTGCTGCGGGATGCGCTCGACCACCTCGTCGGGGACCCAGGGTTGGTCAGGGTTGAGAGGGTTGCGAATCGCATCATCCAAGAAGGGCGATCCAATAGATAGTGTTGGAACAGAACAGATTTCTCCCACAGAAACATGTCGAGGCAATGAACGACTCGGGATAGGCTTCCCGTTGACTATTGGACTTCCAGGCATCGGATTCGTATGGGTAAACCCATTAACGATTGCCAAATTTGTCATTCTATTGTTTTCAAGATATCGATCAATTTCCACCGTATTACCGGCAACAATTCTAGCCATAGGTGAATTGGCGTTGCCATTGGCCGGCGAAATAATCGTTCCGATGTTTCTGTAGGGCAGAAGACTCGGATCATTCTTACTAAAAGCATTCCACTCCTTGCTAAGGAGATCGTTTTTAACCTTATCTCTGGCTTCGAACTTGTCTTCTAACCATGGAATTCTATTAGCAACAGCTTGGTTCTGAATGACCGGAACTCCTGCCAAGATCGCAGACCAGGCCGACAGGTTCGTCTGATTGACGCCAATCTGGCCGCGCGCCGCGTTCTCGGTGAGTGCCGTCGAGAAGGTATCGAGCAAGGCCCAGTCATTGGTGGGGTGCGTGCCATAGCTGCCCGACCACCACTTCCAGTGATGGCGGTCTCCGATATGGTCTTCGCCGTCGCCGTAGATGAGGGCGATCGGGCTCTTCAAGTAAACCGTCTGCCACGGCGTCCCCCGATGAATACGGCCCAGTTGGCCAATGGAGGCGAAGGCGTTGGTGGGAGTTGGGAAGGACCACGCTGCGCTGTTGATCACCAACGGATCCTTGTAGGCCATGTCCACAGCCAAGGCCGGAGAGGGAATCCCCGTTCCCAGGTTGGCGCTGATACCCCAAGGCGAAAAAGCGTTGATGAATTTCGATGGAGCCGCCACGCGATTGGTGCGATTGACATACGTCACCAGGAAATCGCCACTCGCCTCGGCAATTCGGCTCTCCGAAATGGACGGATCCAACTGCAAGCCTTGGAACATCTCGGGCCGGCGATCGTGATAAACGTCGGCGTAGAACTTCCAGTAGCCCTCCGGATAGGTGTAGACGATCCCACCGGGCTGCAAGTCCTCCTTCGTGTAGTGCACCAGCGGGTCATTGGCCATCCGGCGGTCCGTCAAGTGAACCTCACCCACAGGATTAAAACCCACCTGGATCCGGTTGCCATTCGGGTTGCCACCCGAGGCCAGAAGTCGATCCAGTTCACGTCGGGCGATGACTTGCGAGCTGCGCGGCACCGAGTTGATGCCGTACAAGAAGGCACGCAATCCGAGGCTGGCATCGATGCGGGTATCCCCGGTCGTCACAATCCCGGGCACCACAGGTGCCTCCCAGAACTGGAGCACGCGCAGCGGATTGAGCGAGGCCGAAAACTGGTTCTCAAAGCCCAGAGGAATCACCCGACCGGCCAGCAAATTGGTTTGCCACAAATCCGCCATCCGGAACGGGCGAGCGGATCCTGCGCCTGCACCCAAACCGCCACCGGTGTTGTCGAAGCCCTGATCGATTCCGGCGTCGCCCGAATTGCCAGGCAATGTTCCGTTCGCCGTGTACATCAAGTTTTCGAGCAAGTTGCTCTCGACGGTCCCGCTCTTGAGGTTGACGAAGTCCAGCAGGCGGGCCGGCACAAAACTGTCGTCCACGATGGCGAAGACCAACCGGTTGGTGACCGCCAAGGTCAGCTTCGGCATCAGGCGGTCAGGCCGAGTTCCCGGCAAGGGGAACGCAGCGATGGGATTGTTGGTCTCAGAGAGCGGGAATATGCGTCCCAGCACCGGATTGTAGACCAATCCGAAGGCCGTGTTGGTGTTGAGCGCCGGGATGTATTCCTGGGCATCCCACCGGGATTTGTACCCGGTGTTGCCACTGCCGATGCGTACCACATTGCCCACCTGGATGGCGTAATTGGTCCGGGTGTAGACCATCGGATTCTGAACGCTCAGCGGGAGGTTCGGATTGACCGGCTGAGGAATGAACAGCGGCTGACCCAAGGGCTGCGCCACCGTCGCGAGGCTGGAGTCGTAGAGGCAAATCTCAGTCCAGTTGGTGGCGATGAGCCGCAACGGTCGGTTGGCCGGGAAGGCTTGCAGGTACGAATTCCAACCCTCGGCCCCCGTCGTGTTGATGACCTGGAAGGTGTACTGGCCGTATTTCACCACACCGAGGGCGCTCAGGGTGGTTTCATTGGTGGAGCGCACGGCCCCATTCGGCTGGCGCTCCAGGAGCAGACGGCGACCGGTCCGCACGCGGGTCTGCCAGAAGGCCTCGTTGAACTTGGGCAAGCCCAGCGCCGTAGGACCCGTCTGGTTCTGTTTGGTTCCAACGAGATAAGGAATGCCGAAGACGTTGGTCCGGGTGGGCAATGACGGATCCATGCTCAGGTTGGCCACATCCACGGAATTCTCGAAATCCATCCAGTTGGTCCAGGCGGTGTTCAGCACCTGGGTGACGGCATTGGTCACCTCTTCCAGCCCGGCCAAGCGGACGACCGAGATCTTCTTGCCCGGGTTGCGCGGGTCATCCTGATCTTCGCGGTAGAAGGTCGGACGGAA
>CAMATE010000112.1 GCA_945861075.1 Akkermansia muciniphila | reverse complement strand
AACTCCTCTTTGTTCAACAAAATGGGAGCCGCGGGCTTGGGCTTGGCTTCCGGCGACTTGAATTCGGTCGCAGACGGACGGGCGGCATCCCGAGGCGACACCGCTGAAGTCACCACCGGCGCGGCGAGTTCGGGAACAGTGAGACTCTCTGAAGCGACAAATCGCAGCGTGACCGTCTTGCCAGTGATGGTCAGCAGAACGGACTGCAGCGTGGTGATATTCCGTGCCGTATCCAGATAGGCATCTGGCGGATGGGCAATGGTGAGGATTCCCCTCGCCCAATTCTCCGCGCGACTTTGCTGCAAGGCCGCCCGCAACAGCCCTTCGCTGGGAGGCAATTGGGCCAACAAAACTTGCCAAATTGCATCGATAGTCTGGGAACTCTCGGACAACAACGGAGCAGACTCAGCCGGCGCCTTGGCAACCCCGCTCGAAGCCGGAGGCGTTGGAAGGGATGCCACTGTTGAATCAGTGCCCGAAGAATTGGCTGCAAGCGAAACCGCCGAAACCACGGTTGTCTGGGGCTTTGCAACGGGCGGATGAACCGGCGAGACCGATGGCGCGGGAACCGCTGCGACCGGAGCCACCCCGGTCGACGCTGCAACGGCCGTCGGCGCAGCGGCCGGCGATGCGATGGGAGCTGCCGGAGCCGTCCTGGCCACGGATGGCCCTGAGGCCAAGCTGGACGGAGTGTTCGGTGCCTGATCCCGCATCGACTTCAGTTGCTTGAGAACGGCATCCAAACTCGTGGCTTCGCGGGCTTGGATGACCTTCAACAGCGTCACCTCCATGAAGATGCGTTTGGAAGCCACCTCCCGCTGGCGCCCCTCCGCTGCACTCAGCACCTCCATCACGCGGGTGAGAGCATCGGCATCAATGAGTTTGGCCTGACGGCTCAATGCTCCCATCTCTGCCTCGCTGACGTTGAGCAAACCCACCTCGCCCCCCGAAACCACAAAAAGCAGCAAGTTGCGGAAATGGTTGAGCAGGTCGGCCAAGAGGCGTCCGAGGTCTTTGCCGGACACGGTCAAGTCTTCAAGAAGCCTCAGCGTCGTGGCGATGTTGCCTTCCAGAAGGGCATCGATCAGTTGCATGAGCTGTGCCCGAGCTGCCAGCCCGAACATGGATAGCACGTCCGACTCCACGATGCGGTCACCACAGAAACTGATCAACTGGTCGAGGGTGGATTCCGCATCGCGCATGCCACCGTCTGCCCCGCGGGCGATGGCCAGAAGCGCATCCGGATCGATCGAAACCTTTTCCTGTTCGGCGATCCAAGCCAGGTGTTTGACGATCAAGGCCGCAGGAATCCGACGGAGATCAAAACGCTGACAACGACTGAGGATCGTCGGCAGAACCTTTTCCGGATCCGTCGTCGCGAAGAGGAACTTCACGTGCGGAGGCGGCTCCTCCAGCGTCTTCAGCAACGCATTGAAGGCCGCCGCCGAGAGCATGTGAACCTCGTCGATGATGTAGATTTTGAACTTGCCCGAGGCCGGCGCGAACTTGGCCGTATCCCGCAATTCCCGCACCTGATCGACACCGTTGTTTGAGGCACCGTCGATTTCGAGGACGTCCAAAGAACGCCCTTCGGTGATTTCCTTCACCCGCGGGTCGGTTTCATCGAACTCCGCACTGGGCCCCCCGGTGCAGTTCAGAGCTTTGGCGAAAATGCGCGCCAAGGTTGTCTTGCCGGTGCCACGGGGACCACAAAAGAGGTAGCCGTGCGCGATCCGACCCAAGCGGATGGCATTGGCCAGTGTGGTGGTCACATGTTCCTGCCCCACCACGTCGGCAAAACGTTGGGGGCGGTATTTTCGGGCGATGACCTGGTAACTCACGGTTGGGGCACCATTGAAGTCCGAAGCACGCCGAATGGGAAGCAAACAGCGTGCGTGCCACCGCCAAATTCCGGACGACCGATGGCCAGAGAAACCGTGAGTCTACTTGCCGAACTTCCGCAGGTACTTCAGAGCCACTTCAAGGTCACCCGGCCAAGGAGCCGTAATCTCCACCCGACGTTCGTCATCCGGATGCGCCACCCCCAATTTCCAAGCATGCAGGGCCAGCGTGGGTGTGAGTGGACGTTCTTCCAGCCCGTCCTTGAGCCTGTACGAGGGCTTCAAGGCCGAAAGGAATAGGCGACGGCCATCTCCGTAGAACTCGTCTCCGTAAATTGGGAAACCAGCAAACTTGAGGTGTACCCGGATTTGGTGGGTCCGCCCCGTCTCCGGATGGCAGGACAGCAAGGTCACGCCGCTGAAGCGCTCCAGAACTCGAAACCGGGTCAGTGCCTTCTTGCCGTCCTTGGACC
Organism: Akkermansia muciniphila; assembly: GCA_945861075.1. GTDB lineage: Bacteria > Verrucomicrobiota > Verrucomicrobiia > Limisphaerales > UBA9464 > SXXZ01. The sequence goes on along the minus strand of CAMATE010000112.1, from coordinate 8,026 downwards.
AGCGCATCATGCCCGGAAGGCGGGGATCTTGCATGAGCTTGAGATCCACCTCGAACTCGTCCTGCTCCGGATTGCCTGGCACCAATGCCACGTAGGTCTTCTCCGGCTTGGCGCCACCAAACTGATTGGCCAAATGGACCAGCGCCGGCTTGTCTTTGGCCAGCAGCAACACACCGGTGGTCTCGAAGTCCAACCGATGGGCATTGGACAAGTAGTCCAACCCCCGCTTGACCGCCCATTCCGCCCCACGCTCAATGCCAGCATGGAGCAACTTCATCAGGTTCGGACGCTCCGGATCATAGCGATCGGGAGACGTCAGCAACCGGGCCGGCTTGTGAATGGCCAGCAGACGGTGGTCTTCGTACACCACCGGAACGGGCCAGAACTGACCTGTCGCCGGTGCGGAGAGTTTGATGACCGGTCCAGAGACCTTCATTGGACCGGCGGAACGCCAGTCCCGGTCGCAGACGACTTGGAAGCCATGGCTCCGGACTTCTGGAACTCGGAAGAGAACCAAGACTGGAACACCGACATGCGGCGTTGCTGGCGAGCCTCGGTCAGCGCAGCGGGCAAGGCCTGCTTCACCGCGTCATCAGTCACCGGTGCCTTCTTCTCGAGATACAGAACGAAGCCACCGTCGGTGCTTTCCGTATAGCGGGAGACACCGTTCGGCCGGGTGCTCGTCGCCGCGTTGCGCACAAGATACAAATTCAGGCGGGCATCCAGACCGGCCACGTTCTGGGCCGAGGCCGTGAACTCGGGAATGTTGACCGACGAAACCTTCTCAGCCGAGGCGATGTCCGCAAAGCGCTTGCCTGAAGCCAATCCCGCCGTGGCGGTCGCTTGGAACTTCTCGCCGGCCTCGCGGGCTGCGGCGCGGGCGCGATCCATCTTGTAGTCTTGAGCGACCCGTTCGCGGACCGTCTCAAAGGACGGGATCTCCGCGGGAAGCTTGGTCTGCAACATCGGAATCACCACGAAACTGTCACCGTCCAAAGGCTCGGTATACGGCGTTTCGGCATTCAGGCCGGCCACGCGCTGCGGCAAAGCCTGCACACTCTCCAACCCCATGATGCGCTCACCCGCGCGGAACGGGGTGGTGCTGCGCAGAGGCACCTTCAACTTGGCAGCCGTCATGGCAAACGAGGAGGCCGTCACGTTGGTCAGGCTGCCCAACTCATCATTGAAACGAACCGCCGACTGACGGGCCAGACCGAGAGCCCCCTGAGTGGAGGCTTCGTCGCGGATCTTGCGCAAAGCGGCTTCCTTGCTCAGCACCTTGTCATTTTCATCGCGGAACGCATCAGCACCGCGCTGCTTGTAGAACTCCTCCAAACGATTGGTGAAGCCCGGCTCCTTGGCGATCATGGCCTCGGCTTCGGCCAAGTAGTTGGTCGCGTCAAAGCGCACATAGACCAACACCGAACGCTCCGGGATGCGGTAGAAGGCGATACGGTTGCTGTAGAACTTCGAGAGATCTTCCGGCTTGGCGGTGATGCTGGCCAGACGGTTGGAGACACTGAAGAGGGCGGCCTTGGTCACCCAACGCTCGTTGTCGCGGCGGTAATCGGCCTCGACCTCGCGCGGCGTCACCAAGCGGGAGGAGGCACCAATCGTCTCGACCAAGTGTTGAATGGCCACCTGCTGCCGGATGTGCTCAAGGAAGGTGCCCTCATCGATACGGGTACGCTGAAGGAGATTCTGAACGAAGGCGTCGTAGTTGAAGGTGCCCGTGTTGGGATCCTTGAAGTTCTCCCGAAGGTACTTGCCCACAGCCTCGTCGCTCACCTGAATGCCCAGTTCCTTGACCTTGGCCTGAAGCACCATCAACTCGGCAACCTGGCGTTCATTGTCGGCAGAAGCACCACGGCTCCGCCCGCCGCGCAGGGCGTCATCCACGGCCGCGGCCGTTCGAGCCTTGAGCAGTTGATCGCGAGTGATCGGCCGACCGTAGAGCTTCCCGAAATCGCCCCCGGCGAGATCAAAGGAAGTACGACCGCCTCGGGCATCACTCCAGATTACAAAGCTGGCGATAACCGCGGTGACGACGATGGCCCAAAGCCAGTTCGAATGTTTGCGAATCGATCCGATCATAAAATTTGCCGAGTCTGCGGAGCCGCAGAACCTAATGGGTGCGGGAAAAGCCGGTCAAACCGTAAAACAGACAGTCTTGCCGGTTTTTCGGAGAGAACCAAAGGCTTTCACCTCACACTGCCCCCTAACCTACTCACTCTGCTGGAAATGGGCGCCCAGCATCCACAAGGTTGGACCCCTATTGCCGGCTCAGCCTTTTCCCTGCGCTTGAAAGTGCGAGCTTGGCAGTTGCGGGATGAAGATCCTTTTCAAATAAACGGGCGGAATGGTTTCCCATTCCGCCCGTTGAATGCGCCCAAGGACAGCGCTGGTGAATGACTCGATCTGTCGATCGGCGCCTTACTGGAGCTTGGCCAGCGCAGCCTTCACCGCTTCGAAATTCGGCAGGTCCTTCGGCGTGGCGGTCTGCTCGGCGTAATGCACCTGGCCATCTTTGCCGATGACGAAAGCGGCACGGGCCGAGGTATCACCCACACCAGCCAGCATGGGGAAGAGCACGCCGTAGGCCTTGGTCGTCTCCTTGTTCAAGTCGCTGACCAGCTTGATGCCGATCTTGCTCTGGTTGGCCCAAGCCTCCTGAGCGAACGGGCTGTCGACGCTGATGCCGATGACATCCGCATTGAGACCGGTGTACTGGGACAGGCCGGCCGTGATGTCGCACAGCTCTTGGGTGCAGACTCCGGTGAAAGCCAGAGGAACGAACAGCAAGACGGTGTTCTTGGAACCAAAGTTGGCGCTGAGCTTCACATCGACCAAACCGGTCGAGGTCTTGGACTTGAGGGTGAAGTCAGGGGCGGCGGATCCGACAGCGATAGGCATAATTTGTACGAAGTTTGACAATGTTGAACCGAAGATTGCCCGTGAGGCCTAAGCCGACTTGGGCGAGCTGTCAAACGCGGCGTTTGGCAACTCAACTATCCGGGTGAACTGACCATCCCATCCCAAACCACCTGAACCAGCGCCTTCAACAGCTCCGATGGCGATCCGTCGTCCGCGCCATGAAGCTCAATCCTTCAGCAATTTGCGAACCGCCGACATGAGGATGGGTTCTACCTCCGGAGCCACATTCGATGAGCGGGGTTCCGTTTCATAACCCCCTTCGGTGTACGCGACCGTGGTGCCGATGTAGTAGGGTCCGTAGTCACCATAGGCGGCCATGGCCACAAAGAGATCCTTCCGCTCGGCCTTGGCCGCCAACTGGTATTCGACAAAAAGTTCACCGGGCATGTGCAAGATCCGCGCCCGTCCCAAGGCCAGGCAACCAATGTCTATCCGGTGCCCGGACTTGGATCGTCGCAACCAGGCCAACCGCCCTGCCCCATTGGCCGTCAGAAAGCTCGCCTCTCGGCCCTTCAACTGAGCCACCAGTCGGTCTTCGTCCAAATGCCGCGACAAGGGCAACGCCACCGGCTCGAAACGCCAGCGCAAGTCATTCGTGGTCACCGGTTCACGACGGGTGGCATCCCAGGCCCGTCGCATGCCATCAGCCAATCGCTCACCCAAGATGCGACGGTTGGCCGGTGCGCCATCATTGTATTTGCCAGCCCCGATGTTGCCGCCAGCCCCGTTGAAATGAACATGCAATGCCTCAGGCACGGCGATTTGGCGCAGAAAACGCGCGATACCTGGAAAATCCGGATTGGCGACACCCGTCCGGTAGTAGCTCTGGGGATGGGTGGCATAATAGCTCAGCACCGCCACCGGGCGATCGTCGTTCCAGAAACTCACCAAAGAAACCATGGGGTCGATGACTCCTTCGGGCTCCGCCCGCAATGCGGGGTCGGTCGTTGCGGTGTACCGGACGGCGCGCACCTTGCCATCCGGACCAAAGATGCGGCGGTTCGATGCCACCTCGCGCACTTCGGCCTGACCGGTCCCAACCTGATTGAACGGCCGGGCTTGCAGGGCCGCCCGAGAGACGGCGTTACTCAAACGCCCCAATAGTTCCCGAGCGAAGGTGCCTTCATAATTCCATGGGCTCACTCCGGCTTCGCGCAAGATGGCCTCGGCACCAAAGTCACATTCAGGCGCGTCATGCTGGTGCAGCGAATGCACGGCCACCCGATCCACGGTCGTGCCGGCCGCTGCGGCCAATTGCTGCCGGAAAGCATCGTGTCCCTCGTTGCCGATGCCGATCCAATCCACAGCGCAGAGCACCACCGGCCGGTCTGTCCCCATGACCACCACGCCGCGAGCTCGCAACCCCAAGTCCCACGCGTTGGTCACCGGGTCATAAGCCATTCGCGAACCCATCGGCGGAGTGGCATCGATGTCGAAAAGACCCACCCGCAGCTGGGCCCGCACCGAGACAACCATCACCCAGGCCCACATCAGGAACCCAATCACGAACCTCGTTCGGGGAATCATGGGCCACAGGCTAGACGGTTCCAGCCCGCTTTCGAGGCGAAGTTTCCCGGCAGGTTTTCGTAGGAGGGGTGCCGGCGATTTTGGCATCATCCACCCATGCATTCCCTTGGGCGCGGATTGGTCTGGACCCTCGTGGCTGGGTTGGGGGCCTTCGCCTACGTCATCTTGGCAACCCGTCGTCAGGAACCGGTCAGCTCTGCCTACATCCTGATCGCAGCCCTGTGCACCTACGCCATCGGATACCGCTTCTACTCGCGCTGGATCGCCACCAAGGCCTTGGCCCTCGACGACCGTCGGGCCACGCCCTGCGAACGCCATGAAGATGGGCGGGAATTCGTGAAGACCCACCGTTGGATCGTCTTCGGTCACCACTTCGCTGCGATCTCGGGTCCCGGCCCGCTGGTTGGCCCCGTGTTGGCCGCCCAGTTCGGCTACCTGCCCGGAACCCTGTGGATCCTCATCGGTGTGGTACTGGGCGGCGCGGCGCAAGACTTCCTCATTCTCACCGCCTCCATGCGGCGCAATGGCCGTTCACTGGGGCAAATGGTGAAGGACGAATTGAATCCCTTCCTGGGAGCACTCGCCTTGGTGGCCATCCTGTCCATCATGATCATCCTGTTGGCGGTGCTCGGACTCGTGGTCGTGAAGGTGCTCGCGGAAAGTCCCTGGGGAGTCTTCACGGTCGGAGCCACCATCCCCATCGCGCTTCTGATGGGCCTGTATTTGCGATTCATACGGCCTGGCAAAACCTTGGAGGGCTCGGTGCTGGGTGTTCTTTTCCTGATCGCGGCCGTCTGGGGTGGGCAGTGGATCCACAGCCATCCCACGCTGGCCGAAGCGTTCACCTTCAAGGCGGAACCTTTGGCGTGGGCCATCGTTGTTTATGGGTTTGCCGCGAGCGTGCTGCCGGTCTGGTTGCTGCTGGCTCCCCGGGATTACCTCAGCACCTTCATGAAACTGGGAACCATCGTCGCGCTGGCCGCCGGGGTTCTGTTGGTGTTGCCCACCCTCAAGATGCCGGCGATCACCTCGTTCATCGATGGCTCAGGGCCCGTGGTGCCCGGGAAGCTGTTCCCCTTCTGCTTCATCACTATTGCCTGCGGGGCCATCAGCGGATTCCACACGCTCATCGCGAGCGGCATCACCCCCAAGATCATCACGCGTGAAACCTACGCCCGACCCATCGGGTACGGGGCGATGCTCCTCGAATCGCTCGTGGCCATCATGGCGTTGATCGCCGCCTGCACCTTGGAACCGGGCGTCTATCTGGCGATCAACATGGCCGGCACCGGGGCCGATGCAGCGGCCATCGCGACCGATACCGTGGCCAAGGTTCGGGCCACCGGTTTCTCTCTGGAGCCCGGCGTAATGGACTCATTGGCCAAACAAGTGGGCGAGAGCTCGCTCTACGGCCGCACCGGTGGGGCTGCCACGCTGGCGGTCGGCATGGCCAACTTGTTCTCGCAGGTGACCCACGGACGTTGGCTCGATGTCTGGTACCACTTCGCCATCATGTTCGAGGCGTTGTTCATCCTGACGACCCTCGATGCTGGAACCCGTGTCGGCCGGTACCTCTTGCAGGACGCTCTGGGGCATTTGTGGAAACCCCTCGGAGACGTGCGGTCGACTGCCGCCGGCGCCGTGGCCAGTGCACTGATCGTGGCGGGTTGGGGATGGTTCTTGATCCAGGGAGTCCGTGATCCGTTGGGCGGCATCAATTCGTTGTGGCCGCTCTTCGGCATCGCCAATCAATTGCTCGCCGCCATCGCCCTGGTCTTGGCGACGACCTTGCTCCTGAAGCAGGCGCTGGCGCGCGGCAAATCCCCGGCGATCGCCTGGGTAGCGCTCCTGCCATTGATGTGGCTGTTGGCGGTCACCGGAACCGCCGGGTACCAGAAGATTTTCCATCCCTCACCGCGCATCGGTTTTCTGGCCACCGTCCGAGATCTGGACCAGAAGCTCCCGGTCCTCCAGAAGGCCGCTGACGCTGCGCGTCAAGATACCGCGGCCCAGAAAGCCGTCCGCATCAACCGCAGCCGCCGTCTCAACAACGCCCTGGATATCGGCGTGACGGCGGTCTTCCTCGGATTGGCAGCCTTGATCGTGACGGGAGCTGTGGTGGAATGGGCCCGCCTCTTGGCTGGCCGGCGGGCTCCTGACTCGAGCGAAGATTCCCCGGTCTGGCTGCCGGAATCCGCCGTGACCGAGGGTCGCGGCAAAACGGGTTGGGCCGGAATCTTGGCGGTGGGATTGGCCCTCTTGCGGAACTGGTCCGGCCAAGACGCCGTGGACCGGACCGCCCAACAATTGGAAACCCACGTCGCCCGGGAAACCCCGTCGCAAGCAGTCCTCATCCCCCTGCCCGAAGTCACCCACGCCGCCCGCCAACACAACGCCCCCCTCGCCTACATCCAAGCCGCCGAATCCCGCTTCAACGGCCCCAACCGCTGCTGCTAACCCACGGGGTCAGTCCCGCATATTTACACAAAAGGTGCCAGTCTTTCACACTTCTCTCAAACCCGGCACCACAGATTTCATTAGGGCAAATCGCTGTCCGCATGGGCACTGAACCACTGGCCGCACTGCGTCACCACCACTGACCTCGAGCGATAGCCGGGTTTGAACTACAGCGATGCAGGCGCAAGACGCAGGAACAGTTGGGCAGCGGCATCGGCGAAGCGCAGGCCGGCACGGTTCAACCGGAAATGAGTCGGAGTGATCTCAGCCCAACCGCGATGCACCAATTGTGCAATCTCGGCGGACCACTCCCCGCGCAGATCGAATCCGGTTCGGGCTTGGAATTCTTCCCAAGGCCAACCGGCATTCATCCGAAGGCCAAAAGCAGCCATTTCGCCAGCCCTCGAGAGGGGCGGCAACGCCTCGGCAAACTCCTTGGCACGACGACCTTTTTCCAACTGCTCGCAATAGAGAACCGTATTGGACCAATTGCGTGAGCGCAGCCCACGCACCCACTCGCTGGCGCTGGGACCAAGTCCGTAGCTGTCGCGTCCCCGCCAGTAGCCGACATTGTGCTGACAGGCAAATGCGGGAATACCCGGTTCAGGCTCAGGCTGATCCACCGACTCACCGGCGCGGCGACGACGAGCGAAATTGGCAACTTCGTAGGCACCAAAACCAGCCTCCGCCACTCGATCGTAAAGCACTTCGTACTGATCGGCCGCGAGGTCATCATCGACATCGCATTGGCCAGCCTTCAGTTGCTCGTAAAGCGGCGTGTCTTCTTCGTAAATCACCTCGTAGCAACTCAGGTGCTCGGTCCCCAGGGCCAAAGCCTCATCCAACGTCCGATTCCAGATGTCCAGGGTCTGGCCCGGGATGGCGAACATCAGATCAATATTGATGTTCTCGAAACCGGCCTTTCTCAGGATGTCGTAGCTGCGGAAAACCATGTCGCGGCTGTGGACTCGGCCCAAGCGATCCAAGAGCGACTCATCGAGCGATTGCACCCCCATGGAAATGCGGTTCACCCCGAACTGTCGCAACAAAGCCGCCTTGTCGGCAGACACGGTCGCCGGATTGCACTCCACGCTGAACTCCGGGGCAT
>CAMATE010000111.1 GCA_945861075.1 Akkermansia muciniphila | reverse complement strand
GGAGAAAGGAGCGCGTTTTGAACTTTCCGCAAGTCTGTTGGGCAGATGAAACAGGCGTCAACGAATTACCCACCCCGTTTTGAGGTTCTCCGACGCGGGACCGTGACGATCACGTCAACTCCTCCGAAGACGGCAAAATCAACTCTGTCCGGGACGAGGCCTGCCAACAATTTTTCGAACCGGGAAAACGTCGCCCTCGATGATGGCTGGTCTTCCATGGGTGTGTTTCTGGACGAATCGACGCATCTCTTCGAGTTGCCAGAGCACCTGACGAGGGGTCGAGGGTCGCCCTACCTGGCGTCGGACCGAAAATGAGGGGCTGTCGGCCGACTCGTCCATGGTTCTCAGGCTATCGCAGGCACCGGACCCGGTCGAACTCCCCTGCTCCATTGGCCCCCGGCGGCTCGGATCGGGCCCGGAGCAGCGGAGCAGCCGAAACCGGTATTACGGGTTTTTCAAGGCCGGCAGGCTTGCCTCGCGGCCCTGCCCGCCGACAATCACACAAAATGCATTCACTGCCGCACGACACGGAGATTGCCTGCCTGCCCCAGATTCCATCCGGGGTACGGGTTCACCGTTTGGACAACGGGCTGGAGATCATCATCCGCGAAGATGCCTCAGCCCCGGTTGTCAGCGTGCAAGCTTGGGCCAGGGCCGGCAGCATCGATGAGGGCCCCTGGCTGGGCGCAGGGCTGTCCCACGTGCTGGAGCACATGCTCTTCAAGGGCACCAGCACCCGCGGCTCCGGGCGCATCGACCAAGAGGTCCAGGCCGCTGGCGGCTACATGAACGCCTACACGAGTTTTGACCGCACGGTGTACTGGATCAACGTGCCCGATTCAGGCGCAACCACGGCCATCGATATTCTCTGCGACATCTTCCAGAACGCCACCCTGCCGGCCGACGAACTCGAGAAAGAACTCGACGTCATCCGCCGTGAGATGGACATGGGCGAAGACGACCCGGGCCGACGGTCGAGCAAGGGTCTCTTTTCAACTGCCTACACCAAGAGCCCTTACCGCTATCCAGTCATTGGCCTGCTCGACCTGTTCAATCGCATCACCCGCGACGACCTGTTGGCGTACTACCGCGCCCATTATGCGCCCAACAATTGCTTCATCGTCGTGGTGGGCAATGTTCAAGCCGACACGGTCATCGAGCAGGTGCGCAAGGCCTTTGTCGGCACCCAGCCGCGCACCATCCCAGTCCACTACTTGCTGCCAGAGCCCCGGCAAATGTCACCCCGGGAGGCGCTGGAACTGGCCCCGGTCGAGCACGCGCACTTCCATCTGGGATGGCATATCCCCGACCTAACCCACCCGGACATTCCAGTGCTGGACGTGCTGTCCACGCTCTTGGGCGGCGGCCGCAGTTCCCGGCTTTATCAGGCGGTCCGGGAGCGCACCTCCCTGACGCATTCGGTCAGCGCCTGGATTTACACACCCGGCCTGAGCGGACTCTTCGGCGTCAGCGGCGTGTGCGATGGCGGTAAATTCTCGGAAGCGCAATCAGCCATTCTGGCCGAAATCACGCGAATGGGTCAGGAACCGGTCTCAAGCAAGGAACTGGCCAAGGCGGTGAAGCAATTCACCGTGGGAACCCTGTCCTCCCGGAAGACCATGGAAGGACAAGCTCAGGATCTGGGCGGCAATTGGATCGCCACACAGGATCTCCATTTCTCCGAACGCTATCTCGCGGCTGTCCGCGCGGTGACACCCGCCGATTTGCTGCGCGTCATCCGCACTTACCTGCGCGACGAGAACCGCACGGTGTTCGGGCTTCTGCCGAAGGAATCAGGTGCACCAAAGGAATTGCAGACGGCCGCAGTCATCGCTCATCCGATCGTCAAGATGACGCTTTCCAACGGGCTGAGGGTCCTCGTCAAAGAAGACCACCGCCTGCCCTTCGTGGAATTGCGGGCCGTCTTTGAAGGAGGCCTGCGCGTGGAGACTTCGAGCAATTCAGGCATCACTTCGATGCTGTCGCGATTGTTCATCAAGGGCACTCCCACCCGCTCGGCCGAGGACATCGCCCTGGAAATCGAAAGCCTGGGCGGCAGCATCGAGGCCTACGGTGGCAACAACACCTTTGGACTGAGCGGCGAAATGATGCGGGAAGACCTCAAGCAGGGGCTGGAACTCTTCACGGACATCCTCCTCCGCCCCAACTTCCCGGAAAAAGCCCTCGAACGTGAACGCGAAGCACAATTGGCCGCCATCCGGGGACAACGCGATCAATTGCTCCAGTGCGCCTTCAAGGCAATGCGTCGGGGTTTGTTCGGCGAACAAGGCTACGGGTTGGATTCGCTGGGGAATGAGTCGCTCATCCGCAGCCTGAGTTCGTCCGATTTGCGCGAGTTCCACGCTCGTTGGACCGTGCCCGGTAATGCGGTGCTGTCGGTATTCGGCGATGTGGATCCGGAAGAACTGCGCCAACTCCTGGAAACCCACCTTGCCGACTGGAAAGACCAACCCCGCCCCGCTCTGCCCGTCTTGGCCTCGGTGACGCCGACACCGCGGTCCGAAGAGTCGCGGGAAAAAGAACAAGCCGTTCTCGCCCTCGGTTTTCCGGGAACGAGTTTGTCCTCACCCGATCGGTTCGCTCTGGAACTCATCCAAGAAGCCTGTAGCGACATGGGTTCTCGATTGTTCATGCGCATCCGCGATGAATTGGGCTTGGCCTACTATGTCGGAGCGAGCCTGCTCACCGGCCAGACCCCGGGCTACTTCGCCTTCTACTGCGGCACCGCGCCCGAGAAGATCGAGTTGGTGGAAAAGGAACTGCGGGCCCAGGCGGAAATTCTCCGCACCGAAGGCCTCAGCGATGAGGAATTGGCCAGAGCCAAGGCCAAGATCATCGGCCAGCGCAAGATCGGCCGCCAAGACCTCGGAGGGTTCGCCATGAGCACCGCATTGGATGAGCTGTACGGGCTGGGCTACTCACACTTCGAATCCGAGACACAGCGTTTTGAATCGGTGACGACGGCCGACATCCAGGCCGCGGCCCAACGCTATCTGGACCCGTCTCGTTCCGTGGTGGCCATCGTCCGCGGAGAAAAACCCACCTCGGAAGCATAGGCGATCGACGGCACAGCCAACGAGCAGGTCCAAAAGAAACAGGCCCGGATTTCCGAGGAAATCCGGGCCTTTGATTTTGAGATTCGTGTTGGGAAGCCCCGCAGCCAATAGACAAAACGGAGAGCCTATTCGACTTCGATTACTTCGATCGTTCCTTCAGCACCTCGAATTGCGGGGTGCCATCGCGGATGAAGCTGACGAGAACTCGGCCCTTGGCCTTGGCCACCTCGGTCTGGAATTCCTTGGGGCTGCGAACCGGTTCGTGGTTGATGTCGGTGATGATGTCCCCCGGCTTGATTTCGTAGCGGCTGGCCAGCGACCCAGACTGCACTTCAGTCACGATCACCCCACCCGTCACGTCCACCTCGAACTGCTTGGCCAACTCCTTGGTCAACGGCTTGACGGTCATCCCCAACTCCATCACGCCCGCGGGCTCCTTGGGGGACTTGGGCTTGCGGTTGGAAGCCAGCATTTCACGGGTGGGCTTCTCGTCGGGCTTAACCTTGATGCGCATTTTTTCATCGCGCCGAAAAACATCCAAAACCACCTCGCTGCCCGCCTTCTTGCGGGAGATGAGGCTGCGCAACTGCTGGGTGGTGGCCACAGCCTTGCCGTCCACGGAGGTAATGACGTCGGCCGGCTTCAAATCGGAACCGTAGGCCGGTCCGTTGGGTTCGATGGACCGAACCACGACCCCGTCCTTGGCCTTGGTGTCGATGTCCCGGAAGCGCCGGTATTCGCGAAGATCCGCAATGCCGATACCCAACCAAGAACGGATGAATCGGCCGTCTTCGATGAGACGATCCCCGATCTCGCGGGCCAGATTCGATGGGATGGCAAAACCGATGCCTACACCCACGCCCATGGACGTCCGGATCATGGAGTTCACCCCCATGACCTCACCGTTGATGTTGACCAAAGGGCCTCCGGAGTTGCCCACGTTGATGTTGGCATCGGTCTGGATGAAATCCTGATCGGACAAGGTGCGCATGTCTTCCACTTGGCGGCCTTTGGCGCTGACGTGGCCGAAAGTCACGCTGTACTCGAGATCGAACGGAGCGCCGATGGCGATGGCGAATTCGCCGACCTTCACCTTGTCGGAATCGGCGAATTTCACCGGGATCAAACCCGAGACCTTTTCGGTCAGCTGGATCACCGCCAAATCGGACTCAGGGTCCCGACCGCGCACTTCCGCCTTCACTTCGCGGCCGTCCTTGAAGACCACCAAGATGGCCTCGGCTTCTTCCACCACATGGTTGTTGGTCAGGATGTAACCGTCTTCGCGCATGACCATTCCGGATCCGCGACCATTGTAGAACGGATTACCTTCGAGGTCGGTGGATTCGGGTTGGGGACGTTGGCGACGGGGTTGTTGTCCACGGAAGCGTTCGAAAAAGCGCTCGAATTGCTGGCGCTGTTCCTCGGGCAATTGCTCGTACAGCGGATTGCCACCGAGTTCCCCACCCTCGCGGTCTTCCTTGGTCTTCACCTTGATCACCACCACCGACTTGGAGGCTGAATCGGCCACCTCGACGAAGGCCTGATTAAGTTGCCGAGCCAAATCCAAGGCCGGACTGGTCGCCACTACCGACGATTCCTTGGCAACAACCGAAACGGAAAGCAGCGCCGCCAACAGCGCTCCCCGATACCCAACTGACGAAGAAATAGAACGCATCATGCCCTGAGGATAACGCCTACTTGGCGGTGCGCCAGTGTCTCTGTGTTTCTGATGAAGTGAGCGGGAACCGAAGGTGATGGGGGTAAGATTGGGAGCGCGAGATTCGGTTGAGCTGGGTTGGGTTTGGTTTGGTTCAGGGTCTTGCCCAGCGCGGAGTGAGCCGATAGCTTGACCACCCATGCTCCCGATCATTGAAAAACTGCTGATCCTTCAGGACCGCGACCGCCGTCTTCTCCGCGTTCGGGCTGAGGTGGCCACCGTTCCTGGCCAACGGCAGTTGATCCAAAGCAAGGCGGTTGCCGGCGCTTCAGAATACGAAGCACTGAAGAAACAGGCCCAACAAATCGAGAGCGACCGCAAGAAGCTCGAACTCGATGCGGATGCCCTGAAGGACCGAATCGGCAAGGTTCGGGCTCAGCAAAACGAAACCCGGAGCAACGACCAGTACAAGGCCTACGAGCATCAGATCGAGACGAGCCAGCGCGAGATTTCCAAGCTGGAAGACCAGCAACTGGAGTTGATGGAACGGAACGAAAGCGCTTCCAAACAAGTGTCCATTGCTGCCTCGGCTTACGCAGCGCTGAAGGCCGAGACCGACCGACAATTGACCGATCTGGCCGCACGCGAAAAGCACCTGGCTGCCGAACTGACCACCGCCACCGAGGCCCGCGCCACCGCAGCGGCCGGCATCGAAGATCCGGCCGTCCTCAACCGCTATGATCGCCTACTCAAGACCAAGGGCGACAACCTGATCGTCGGCGTCGCCGGCGGAGTTTGCGGTGGTTGCCACATGAAACTACCCACCCAATCGGTGGTTTCTGCCAAGGGGCAGTCCGAGCTGGTGGCCTGCCCTAGTTGCAGCCGGATCCTCTATTTCACGGCCGACATGGGCTGATCACGGACGGGTCTTCAACCCACTCAAGTAGGCGAGAAGATCCGCCACTTCCTGAGCGGTCAACGCATCCAGCAACCCTTCCGGCATCGCTGACACGGGCGAGACCGTGTCGGTCACCACGGTGTCGATCGGCAGGGTCACCACCGCAGTTCCTTCGGTCTGCAGGCGGAGTTTCTGGGCATCTTTGGAAACCACGAATCCGCCGTACTGAAGACCGTCGCGGGTTTCGATCTGATGCAATGCGAACTCCGGAGCCACCGTTCGGGACGGCCAGCGAATTTGATCCAGCAAACCCGATCGATCGTACTTGGAGGCAATGCCGTCCAAATTCGGACCAAACGATGCGCCCTTCCCTTCGGCCTTGTGACAACGGCCACATTGCGGACCTGAATCGGCGTGGAACAGCACCCGACCGCGTTGGGCGTCACCGATCAACCCGGTGAGAACGGCCGGATCCCATCCCTCGCCCAAAACACGACGCCGTTGGGAGGCCGGAAGGAAACGCCCGAACAAATCCCGGGTGGGCCCGTTGGTAGACCGCAACGCCCGCTGAACCACGGCCGATTCGGGATGGGCCACTCGGCCCAAGTAGGCCAACGCGGCGGAGGTCTCGTCCAGCGACGGTGAGTCCACCGATGGGGCCGCAAAACGAGACCGAGCCGCCCGCAATGCCGGAGACACGGCCTGCGTGGAGGTCAGGCTATCGATCCATCGCCGGACCAAAGCGACGCCCGCTTCGTCCACCCGACGTGATCCCTGAATGGGCATCCGTCCGGCCCCTTCGGTGCTGATGCGATAGAGAAGGACCGACCGCCACGCATCTCCCGGTGCGATGATGCGGGCTTCATGCAAACCGAAAGTCCCCCGCGCCGGGAGTACGTCCACCAATCGGCTGTCGGACAGCGGACGGTCCAGGTTGAGATAGAGCGAGACGGCCCCGCCCGCGCCCCAACGGTGACAATGGGCACAATTCGCATGCAGCCAAGAACGCGCCCGCGACTCCAAGTCGGCTGTCTCATCGGACGGTGAGTGCAGGCGGGCCACCGACTTCAAATCGTCGTGGATTTCCAGGACTCCCAAATGAGCCAACCGCCCCGCCTCACCCGGATCGCTCTTGCCCAAGAGTTGCTCAAAATTGAATGCCAGCGTCGGACCGGCCCAGTTGTTGTGGCAACGCAGGCATTCGGCGCGCGAGGCGAACCGCCAGGATTCAGAACGCACGCCTCCGGGTTCTTGCGCATCTCGGAGGGTCCAGTCACCCACCGCGCCTCCTGCTGGAACCAATTCCGCGTCCGTCCCGGCCTCATTCCACCGGTAGCTGTAGGCCTGCCAACCATCGCCGCTTTGATGCAACAGCTGGGTTTCCATCGGACGCGCGGATTCCGGCCGTCCGGCTTCCCGGTCCAAGCTCAAGGTCTTCACCAAGACCGACTGGTCGGGAAACTCCCAGCGACGTTCGTGCGACTCGCGCCCAACCTTGGTCTTCACCACGCCCTGCCCCGGAATGGCCACCCATCGCCGCGCCCGTGCGTTATCCGACCACTGGGAAGCGTTGATGGCGTATTCCACCACGCCCGGTGCTGCGACCTGTTGGGCCACATCCGCAAAAAGCCCGGTCTCGGACAATCGGCGCGGGAAAGCCCCACTCAGGCCCTGACCCTTGCGAGCAGTCAGCCGATAAATTCCCGCATCGGGTCGGTAATCCATCACCAGCAGGCCACCGGCGGGGTCGCGGGCGAAGGCGACGATCTTCAGGGGCGTGTCACACAGTTCCTCATTCCAGACGATCTGGTCCCCCTGAAGCCGGAGCCCACGAATCTTGCCCGTCTCCCAATCTCCGAAAACATAAGCCCCCTTGAGCTCAGGCAACCCGTCGGCTCCGTCATGAAAAAAGCCCCCGGTGATGCTGGCGAACTCGCTGTGCGGCAAGGCCAGCAACGGTTCTTGAATCGGAGTCGGCGGTTGTTGGGTTGCATTGACCAACTGAGGCCCTTCCATGCGACTCCAACCGCCATTGTAGCCGCCGGTCTTGATCCGGTGGACGGTTTCCCAGAGCTCCCATCCCACATCGCCCAACCACAAGGCCCCATCCGGGCCGAAGGACGTGCGCCACGGGTTGCGAAACCCATAAGCCCAAATCTCCGGCAACGCTCCTTGGCGGCCAATGAACGGGTTCCCAGGGGGGATGGAAAAGGCGTTGGTGCCCGAGGGTCGATCCACATCGATGCGGAGAATGCAGCTCAGGCGATCGTCGAGATTCTGCCCCGTGAGCAGCACATCCGGAGGCTCTGGCGAGGCCGCGTCGCCCGTGGAAATGTACAGAAACCCATCAGGACCGAACTGGAGCGAACTGCCGTTGTGTCCCCCGCCCATCCAAGTCAGCAGGATTTGCTCGCTCGCGGGCTCCACCCGCGGCGGGTCGCTGGGTTCCACGCGGAAACGGCTCAGGCGGGTTCCAGCCGGATCCCGATCTTGAACGACATAGACCAAATACAGGAATCGGTTGGTGGCAAATCCCGGATGGAAGGCGAATCCGAGGGCTTGAGCAAAGGGGCTACGAAGCTTGCCCAAATCGAGGGACACATCGGCGGCGGCGGCCTCGGCCCGCGGAGCAAACGAAACCAAGCGCCCACCGACTTCCAACACCCACAGTCGGGATCCCGACGGGTCGAAGGCCAATTCGACCGGATCCTTGAACTGCAGCTTGGGAAACACGCGATCCACCTGGGCCATGGGCGGCGGCTCTGGGGATCCTTGAACCCGACCTGAGGTCCACGGAGCTCGAGTTTCGGCCCGTGCCCCTAGCGCAAAGCCAAGCAACAGCCATACGGCCCAACACTTCCGGGAAATCATGTTCGGACACTACCCCACCGATTTCCGGATTTCAAACACCCCCCGGATACACGAGTTCCACTCTGTTCCTTGCGTGAGTCTGAATTCCGTGGTCGCTTGCCCACTCACGATGCCACTGATTCGCATCCTTGTGGACGGTTACAGCCTCCTGCATGCCTGGCCTGAATTGGCGCCGAAATCGGCACGCCATTCCGCCATGGCTCGCGACGCCCTCATCGCCCGTCTCGAGGAATATCAGGCGGCCTTGGGCACGCCCATCACCGTGTTCTTCGACGGCCAGAGCGGTGGCCTCTCATCGCGCACGAAGTCCACCGATCCGAGGGAGGTGGAAGTGCTCTATTCCA
Source organism: Akkermansia muciniphila (assembly GCA_945861075.1). GTDB lineage: Bacteria > Verrucomicrobiota > Verrucomicrobiia > Limisphaerales > UBA9464 > SXXZ01. Next base: position 1,525 of record CAMATE010000111.1, on the reverse strand, counting down.
AGGCCGGGCAAACCGCGGACGATCTCATCGAACGCGCCGCCTACCGCTTCAAGGCTTACGGAGAAGTGTTGGTCATCACCGATGACCACGCCGAACGCGACACCGTGCAAGGGTTTGGCGGGCTGGCCTCCAGTTGCGCGACCTTCATTGCCCAGATCGAGGGGCAACTCCAACAAGTTCACCTCGATCTCAAGGCCCACAACCGCCGGGAGCGAGACCGCTTTCAGCGCGATCGTTCCCGATAAAAACAAACCCCGCGGCTCCCGAAGAAACCGTGGGGTCGAAATCCTAGTCCTTGGCCGGCAGCTATTCTTCGCCAGCCAGAAGCTTGGCGATGACGTTGATGTCTTCGAGAGTGGTGGTGTCACCCTTGATGTCCATGCCGCTGGCGATCTGCTTGAGCAGACGACGCATGATCTTGCCCGACCGGGTCTTGGGCAGCGCCTCAGCGAAGCGGACCTCATCGGGTTTGGCCACCGGGCCAATTTCCTTGCCGATGTGGTTGCGCAGTTCGTTCTTCAGCTCGGGCGAGGCTTTCTGCCCCGTCTTGAGCGTCACGAAACACACCAGCGCTTGGCCCTTCAATTCGTCGGGACGGCCCACCACGGCGGCTTCGGCCACCGACGGATGGCTAACCAACGCGCTCTCCACCTCGGCCGTGCCAATGCGATGGCCGGCGACGTTGAGCACGTCGTCGATACGGCCCACGATCCAGAAATAACCGTCCTTGTCCTGGCGGCATCCGTCGCCTGTGAAGTAGCTGCCCGGGACCTCGGTCCAGTAAGTTTCCTTGTAGCGGGCGGTATCTCCCCAAATGCCCCGCAGCATGGACGGCCACGGCTTGCGGACCACCAGCTTGCCGCCGGAATTCTTCGGCACGGGCTTGCCGGCGTCGTCCACCACCTCCGGCAAAATGCCGAAGAACGGCAAGGTCGCGGTACCGGGCTTCAGAGGAGTCGCACCCGGCATGGGTGTGATCATGATGCTGCCGGTCTCCGTCTGCCACCAAGTGTCCACGATGGGGCAGCGGCCACCACCGACGACCTTGTGATACCAGGTCCAGGCCTCCGGATTAATAGGTTCACCCACGCTGCCCAAGAGTCGCAAAGACGACAAATCGTGCTTCTTCACCCATTCGTCGCCCCACTTCATGAAGGCGCGGATGGCGGTCGGGGCCGTGTAGAGAATCGTGACGCCGTACTTCTGGATGATGCGCCAAAAACGATCGGGCTCGGGCCAGTTCGGCGCACCCTCGTACATGAGCGCCGTGGCACCATTGGCCAGCGGACCATAGACAATATAGCTGTGGCCGGTGACCCAGCCGACATCGGCGGTGCACCAATACACATCCTCGTCCTTTAGATCGAAGACGTACTTGGAGGTCAGCTTGGTGCCCAGCAAGTAACCCGCCGTGGTGTGCAAGATGCCCTTGGGTTTGCCGGTCGATCCACTGGTGTACAGAATGAACAGCGGCGCCTCGGAATCCATCTTCGCGGCCGGGCACTCGTCGGACACATACTGGAGT
>CAMATE010000110.1 GCA_945861075.1 Akkermansia muciniphila | reverse complement strand
CTGCTCCGCCCTCCCCGGCCTGGCCGGGATCCAGACCGGCGTCCGACCGCCCTCGGTGGACCGTGGCACCTTGCTGGTGAGCGAGTTGCAATGCGCGGCTTGCCACAGTGCCCAAGGCCTTCCGGTCTCAACGGCCATACCCGACTGGGCCGCGCCCAAGGGAGCGCCCACACTGACGGGCGACCCGCTGAAAACCTCCACGGCCTGGCTCCGCCGCTGGCTGAATGACCCCCACCAAACCAAGGCCGGTTCTGCGATGCCGGACCTGATGCACGGGATGAGCGACGCCCAACGCGCCAAGACAGCGGATGTGCTCACTCACTATTTGGTTTCCTTGCGCAAAACCAACGAGCCCTCCGGTTTGCGCTCGGACCCGGCCCGGATCGATCAAGGACGCGCCCTTTACCACACCGTTGGATGTGTCGCCTGCCACGCTCCAGAAACTCGGCCCGAAGGCGTGACCGAAGAAGCCTTCAAGGACGCTCAATCTCAGTCCATCCCGCTGGGAGACCTCGCCCGGAAATACCCGGCCTCGGAGCTGGCCCGACTGCTCCGGGATCCGCTGGTGCACCGCCCCTCGGGCCGAATGCCCTCGATGAACCTCTCGCCTGCCGAAGCCGGAGCCATCGCCCTCTATCTGGTCCGCGATCAAGTTTCCGCCAACAATGCGCCTTCCAAGGCACCGGCCCTGGTCGATGGACTGAACTACGAATTCTTCGAGGGAGAGGCCGGTTCCGTCAGCCAGTTACTGGCCATGACCCCGAAATCCACTGGAGTCTCCGCCGCCCTCGACCTGAGCCTGCCCCACCCCAACAACAACTGGGGTGTCCGGTTCTCGGGTTTCATCGACATCCCGGCCGACGGCAAGTACCGCTTCTGGATCCGGTCGGATGACGGCTCCCAACTCTCCATCGATGGCCGGCCGCTCCTGAACAACGACGGCGTCCATCCCGCGTCGGAAAAGAATGGCAACCTCACCCTCAAGGCCGGCCTGCACGAGTTGGAGGTCGTCTACTTCCAAGGCGGCGGCGAAACCGAGTTCCAAGTGCAATGGGCTCCTCCAGGCGAAAAACGCGGCCCCATCCCGGGCGACCGCCTGAAGCACGGCGGCCAAGTGGTTCGTCCGCTCGATTGGGAGGAATTCACCCTCGACCCCGTCAAGGTCGCCGCCGGCCGGGAACAATTCGCCGCCCTCAATTGCGCCGCCTGCCATGCAGTGACCGACGCCAAAGGGTTGGTTCAGGCCCGCAAGGCCAAGCCCATGGTTCAATTGGCCTTGCGAACCCAAGAAGGCTGTCTGGCAGACATCACTCCTATCAAAGCTCCGCGCTTCGACCTTTCGGCCAACGACCGCATGAGCCTCCGCAAGACCCTCCGCAATCCGGCCGAAGCGCAGAAATCTTCCGCCAATGGTTCGGGACAGGTCGACCTGACCCTCAGCCAATTCAACTGCCTGGCATGTCACTCCCGCAATGAGGTGGGCGGCCCCGCTGCCTCGGGCCGTTCGGAATGGTTCACGGTGGTCGGAGAAGCCGATCTCGGCGACGAAGGCCGCATCCCGCCGCACCTCACTGGCGTCGGCGGCAAGCTCAAGTCCGCAGCCCTCGAACAAATCCTGACCCAGGGCACCAAGGTGCGTCCGTACATGGCCACCCGCATGCCGGTCTTCGGCCCCAAGGTCCACACGCTGGCGGCTCAGTTGAAGCGGCTCGATACCCCGGCCACCGCGATGCCGGCACCCGCGATCACCGCGCAAGACGCCAAGATCGGCTGGAAGCTCGTGGGCCGCGACGGCCTCGGCTGCGTGTCCTGCCACACCTTCACCACCCATGGTTCCATGGGTATTCCGGCCTTGGCCCTCGACAAGATGGGTGAGCGCCTCGAGTGGGAATGGCTGCAACGCTACCTCCCCAATCCGGCGGCCCTGCGCCCCGGCACCCGCATGCCCACCTTCTGGCCCGAGGGCAAGGCGGTGAACACCAAGATCCTCAATGGCGACACCGCGGGCCAACTGCGCTCCATCTACGCCTACCTGGCCGACGGGGCCAAAGCCGAGATCCCGGCCGGGCTTATCCGCGGCAAGAAGGAGATCGTGGTCGATGACGAGGCGGTGATCTACCGCAACTTCATCGAAGGCGGCGGAGCCCGGGCCATCGGCGTGGGTTATCCCGAGCGGGCCAACCTGGCGTTCGACGCCCAGAACCTCCGCATGGCACTGCTCTGGCAAGGCCCCTTTATCGACATGGCCCGCCACAGCACCGATCGCGGCACGGGCTACGAACCGCCCCTGGGTGATCACCGCATCCGCCTGCCCGAGGGTCCGGCGTTCGCCGCACTCACCTCCGCCACGGCCGATTGGCCGACGGCCGTCGACACCAGCAGCCAGTTCTTGGGCTACCGACTCGATGCCCGGCAGCAACCCACCTTCCGCTACCGAGTCCACGGCCTGACCATCGAAGAAACGCCGCAGGCCAAGCCCGGCAGCGTGGACATGACGCTGGTGCGGACTTTCAAGTTCCAGGGCACCGCGGCCCAACCCCTCACGCTGCGCCTGGCCAAGGGCGGCATCCAACCGGCCGGTGGTGGCTTCAAGGTAGAAGGCGGATTGCTCATCCAAGTGGGCCCCGGCGCCAAGGCCTCCGTGGTGGGCGACGAACTCCGCGTCACCCTCGAACCGAACACATCAGAACTCCGCGTGGAAATGACCTGGTGATCCTCGTGTGGAATCCCTCGAACCCAACCGCAACCTCTTCCCCCTCTCCCGCATGAAGTTCCTGAACCCCACCGCGCTCGCCGCCGCCCTCGGGCTTGTGTCCACCGTCCCCGTCTTCGCCGCCACCAAGGCCGAGCAGGAAGCCGAGTACTATCCCATCTCCACCCTGCCCGTGCCAGAAGGCGTGGTGCTCGAAGCCGGCGCCATCCAGGTGCTGCCCGATCAGCGCATCGCCGTGTCGACACGCTTGGGCGAAATCTGGTTCGTCGCCAACGCCTTCGACAAGGATCCCGCCAAGGCCAAATTCACCCGCTTCGCCTCGGGCCTGCACGAGGTGCTCGGCCTGACCACCCGCGGCGATGGATGGATTTACGCCACGCAGCGCGGCGAACTCACCCGGATCAAGGACACCAACAACGACGGCCGGGCCGACCTCTTCGAAACGGTGGCCGACAGTTGGGGCATCAACGGCGACTACCACGAGTACGCCTTCGGCTCGAAATTCGATCGCGACGGCAACATCTGGGTCATCCTTTGCCTGACCGGCTCCTTCACCAGCGAGAATCCGTATCGCGGCTGGGCCCTGCGCATCACCCCCGAGGGCAAGACGATTCCGACCACCAGCGGACTGCGTTCGCCCGGCGGCATCGCCACCAACCATTTGGGTGACATGTTTTACACCGACAACCAGGGCCCCTGGAATGGCACCTGTTGGCTCAAGCACCTCAAGCCCGGAGGCTTCGTGGGCAATCCCACCGGCAACCGCTGGTATGAAAAAGCCGCCAACATGGGCCCTCGACCGAAGGATCCGGCCAGCAACAGCCGCATCCCCGTGGAGCGAGCCAAGATCCCGGAGTTCGTGCCGCCGGCGATCGGATTCCCTTACAACAAAATGGGCCAGAGCGCCTCGGGCATCCAGAACGACGGAACCGCCGGAAAGTTCGGGCCGTTCCAGAACCAGCTCTTCGTGGGCGACCAGACTTGGAGCACGGTCATGCGGGTTTATCTGGAACAGGTGAACGGCGTGTATCAAGGCGCCTGCTTCCCGTTCCGTGAGGGCTTCGACAGCGGCACGCTCAGCCTCGAAATGGCCTCCGACGGCACGCTATTCGTGGGCGGCACCGACCGCGGTTGGGGTGCCCGAGGCGGCAAGCCCTTCGCGCTCCAACGGATGAACTGGAGCGGCAAGACCCCGTTCGAAATCCACGAGATGCACGTCAAGCCCGACGGGTTCGAACTCACCTTCACGGAACCGGTGGATCCGGAAACCGCCGGCAAGGTGGAGTCATACCAATTTCGCACCTTCACCTACATCTACCAGTCCAACTACGGATCGCCTGAGGTGGATGCCACAACGCCGCCGATCGAGAAGGTCACCGTGGCCGCCGACGGCCGCAGTGTCCGCCTCAAGACCGCGCTGAACCTGGGCCATTTGCACGAACTCAAGCCCACCGGCGTCCGCTCGAAGTCGGGCCAGCCGCTGCTTCACCCGCTGGCCTACTACACCCTCAACGAGATCCCGCGATAGTCTGTTGCGTCGAAGAAACTCCCCGGCGATTGAGACTTCCGTCGCCGGGGAATTCTTCTACGAAAGCGGGTTGGGTGCTTTGTTGAGCAACCCAGGGTGGAAAAACTGAGAACGGTCAAAACCGGCATCAAAAACAGGCTCCCCCCCGGCACCGTGAACCGAACGATCCGTCTCAACGGGACCGTTCGATGCGGACCGATTCGGGCAACACGGCAGCCACGCGGACTCCGGGAGCGCGGGCGTTGACGCGGAACATGCCCTGCCGGGGCGCCTCCGGGCTCAAGAGGTTGACGTAAGCTTGGATGTCGCTCGGGGTCAGGCGCTGCACCACGTCCGGGTCGCCCTCCACCTCGACATGAACCACCGACGGGTGGATTTGCACCTGACTCTCGCCCTGCCCCGTGGCCAGAACACCCACGGGAATGTTCTCCAAGACCCGGACGCGAAACACCTCGTTCGTCACCAGACGATCCAAGCCCAAATTGGATCGGACGGTTAGCCAGATGAGCGCTGCCAGGGCCAGGGAGCCCAGTTTCTGAGCCCGATTTTGAATGAGGAGATCGCGCCAAGCCATGGTCAGTGTCCTCCGTTGCCGACAGCTCCATTGAACCAGCGTCGCATCCCGGAAACCCCAGGACGCCCCGACGACCGCCTCACGAGCACCTCCGTCAGGAAGGCCCGCAACTGCTCGACTGTCACATTCCGAGTCAAGACGCCCCGGTGCGCATAGGAAACCGCACCGGTCTCCTCCGACACCACCACCACCACCGCGTCGGTTTCTTCGCTCAATCCGATGGCGGCGCGGTGCCGGGTTCCGAGTGATTTGGGCAAATCGCCCCGTTGGGTCAGCGGGAAAATCGCTCCGGCCCGCAGGATCCGATCACCCTTGATGATCACACCCCCGTCATGGATGGCGTTATTGTGAAAGAAGATCGTCTCCAGCATTTCAGGGGTCGCCTCGCAATCCACGGAAATGCCCGACTCGACGGTCTCGGAAACCGAAATGGCTTGTTCGATGGCGATGAGCGCCCCCATGCGAACCGGAGCCATCCGATCCACCGATTCGACGATGACTTCTAGGTTTTCGCGCTGTTCCTGCGGATTGTTGAAAAGTGGCAAATTCCCCACCTCGGCCAGCAACCGCCGGATTTCCGGCTGGAACAGCACCACGATGGCCAGAGCCAGAAACGGCAGGATTTGGTTCAGGATGGCATTGAGGACATCCAAACGCAGCAGGCGCACCGACAGCGTCAACACCAGCAGCACGACCACGAACCCGGTGACCACGGCCTGCCCCCGCGTCCCCTTCAGGAACCGGTAGCCGTAATAGATACCCACCCCGAGGATTCCGATCTCCAGGGTTGGCCGCCAAATGGCCTGCAGGAATGGCAGCAGTGAATTCAACGTGTATTGGTCTGGTTATTCAGGATTTCCCTCATCCGCAGCGCCTGAACGGTCATCGCCACATCATGGACCCGGAAGACGGTCACTCCCGATTCGGCCGCCCACAAGGCACAGGCCAAAGAAGCTCCGCCCCTCTGATCCGGTTCTGCATCAAACAGGCGGCCGATGAAGGATTTTCGGGAAACCCCGAGGAGCATCGGCCTCCCAACCGTTGAAAGCACCTTCAAACCTCGGAGGAGGGCCAAATTATGGTCTAGGGTCTTGCCGAAACCGATACCCGGATCGAGCAACACTTGCTCCCGGTGCACCCCGTGGTCTTCCAAACGACGCAACCGTTCTTCAAAAAAGCTCCCCACCTCTTGGACCACATCATCGTAGCAGGGATTAGCCTGCATGGTTTGCGGGCTACCTTGCATGTGCATGAGCACATAGCCCGCCCCGGTGGCCGCCACCGCTTTCCACAGTTCTGGGTCCGTTCGGTTGGCCTCGATGTCATTGATGACACTGGCTCCGGCATCGAGAGCCGCCCGGGCCACGCCGGCCTTCCGAGTATCGACCGAAATCACCGCGCGGGTCTTCGCCGCCAAGGCGCGAACCACCGGGATCACCCGCCTCAATTCTTCGGCCTCGCCAACCGGAACCGCACCGGGCCGGGTGGATTCGCCCCCGATGTCGATGAACTCAGCCCCTTCGGCGACCAACTGCTCACCCCGGGCGATGGCTTGCTCGGCCTCGTAGAAACACCCGCCGTCGCTGAACGAATCGGGCGTGACATTGAGAATCCCCATCACCATTGCAGGGTGTGGAAAAACCCAACGGTCGTTTCGCGCAGTCAATTCCATCCGGACAGACAATGTTGGGCTCAGCCTCGTCGGCGCCCATTCAGGCGCATCAATACGTTGCCGCGCCCGAGGTGGCCGCCGGTGAACGCTGGATGAGCTCGATTTCGTAGCCCTCCGGCGCGTCGACGAAGGCAAACCCTCCGGATCCATCCGGCTTGTAGGTGGGGCCGTCGCTGTACCGGAGGCCGAGTTTGGCCAGGTGCTCGCCGAAGGCCTCCAGGCTGGCAACCTCGAAGGCCAAGTGGGTGAGATCGGCCTGAACCTCCACCGGTCCGCTGGACGGAAAATGGCACAACTCGATGGTCTCCTCGCTCTCCGGGGCCTTCAGGAACACCAGCTCCGAGCCGCGCGGCGACTTGTGTCGACGGACTTCCTCCAACCCCAACACCTCTTTGTAGAAACGCACCGAACGTTCCAAATCGTTGAGTCGGTACCGGGTATGCAGCAATTTCGAGACGCGCATGCCCGAGCTTAGGCAAACTTGGAAACGATGGCCAGCGACGCCCGGGATATTTTCGACAAATTTCGTCTGAAAAACCGGGATCAGAGCTTCCGAATACATGGAAGTAAACTGCGTCTACCAAAAGAACTCCTTGCCCGGGACCTGATCCGACAGGTAGAGGTCCCGACCAATCCTTTCATGGGAAAAGCCCTCGTCATCGCCGAAAAACCTTCCGTCGCCGCGGACATCGCCAAAGCCCTTGGTGGGTTCAAACGGGTCGATGACTACTTCGAACGGGACGACACCATCGTCGCCTCGGCCGTCGGTCACCTGCTCGAAATCCGCGCTCCGGAGGCCTTCGAGGCCAAAAAGGGCAAGTGGAGTTTCAACGCTCTGCCGGTCATTCCGCCGCACTTCGACCTCCAGCCCCGCGAGAAATCCGAGGCCAAGCTCAAGACCTTGCAAAAGCTCATCAAGCGCAAGGATGTCGATGCTCTGGTCAATGCCTGCGACGCCGGCCGTGAGGGCGAACTCATCTTCCGCTACATCACCCAGTACGCCCAGGCCCGGCAGCCGATCCGACGTTTGTGGCTGCAGTCCATGACACCCGCCGCGATCCGCGACGGTTTCAACCGACTGCGTTCCGACCAGGAAATGCAACCGCTGGCCGCCGCGGCCACCTGCCGTTCCGAATCCGATTGGCTGGTTGGCATCAACGGCACCCGTGTGATGACCGCCTTCAATTCCAAGGGCGGCGGCTTCAACAAGACCACCGTCGGTCGGGTGCAAACCCCCACGTTGGCCATCCTGGTGGAGCGTGAGGAAAAGATCCGCAAGTTCGTGCCGCGCAACTATTGGGAACTTCATGCGACCTTCGGGTGCGAGGCGGGTCAATATGTGGGCCGCTGGTTCGATGAGCGCTTCACCAAGCCGGCCGGCAAAGACGCCGACGAAGCCCTGCGGGCCGACCGCATTTGGGATGCCGCCAAGGCGACCGCCATCCAGGAACGCTGCCAGGGCAAACCGGGCATTGTGACCGAGGAGAGCAAGCCCAGCAACCAACTCTCGCCCACGCTGTTCGACCTCACCACGCTCCAACGTGAGGCCAACCGTCGCTTCGGATTCTCCGCGACACGCACCCTGCAAATCGCCCAAGCGCTGTATGAGCGGCACAAGGTGCTCACCTATCCGCGTACCGATTCCCGCGCCCTGCCCGAAGACTACCTCGGCACCGCCCGGAGCGTCTTGGAGACCATGAACGGCAGCGGGTACGGCAAGTTTGCCGCCACCATCTTGGATCAAGGCTGGGTGCGTCCCAACAAGCGCATCTTCAACAACGCCAAGGTCAGCGATCACTTCGCCATCATCCCCACCTCGGTCGAACCGAAGGGACTCAGCGACGTGGAGTTGCGCATTTACGACATGGTGGCCAAGCGGTTCCTCGCCGTGTTCTACCCGGCCGCAGAATACCTCATCACCACTCGTATCACCCGGGTCGAAGGCGAACCCTTCAAGACGGACGGCAAGGTGCTGGTGAAGGCCGGTTGGCTGGAGATCTACGGCCGCGAAGCTCAAGCCCAGAACGAGGGCGAAGAAGCCACCGCCAACCTGGTCCCGGTGAAGCCCGGCGAGCGGGTTCAAACCGAGCAAATCGAACTCAAGGTCAACCAAACCAAACCGGCCCCGCGCTACAACGAAGCCACGCTGCTCGGCGCGATGGAAGGCGCCGGTAAACTGGTCGAAGACGATGAACTGCGCTCGGCGATGGCCGACCGCGGTCTGGGCACCCCGGCTACCCGCGCTTCCGTCATCGAAGGCCTGGTCGATGAAGAATACTTGCATCGCAATGGCAACGAGCTTCAGCCCACGGGCAAAGCCTTCATGCTCATCGCCCTCCTGCGCGGTTTGGGCATCGAAGAACTGAGCAAGCCCGAGCTGACCGGCGAGTGGGAGCACAAGCTCAAGGAGATGGAAGCTGGTCGCTACACCCGGCCGCAGTTCATGCAGGACATCGCCGAGATGACCCGGCGCATCGTCGAACGTACCAAGGCTTTCCAGGGCGACGAGGTGCCCGGCGACTTCGGCGACCTGCACACCCCCTGCCCCAAGTGCGGCGGCAAGGTCAAAGAAAACTACCGCCGCTTCCAATGCTCCGGTTGCGACTTCAGTATGCCGAAGTTCCTCGCCAGCCGCCTGATGGAAGGCCGCGAGATAGAACAACTCATCACCGCCGGCACCTTCGGCCCGCTCCAAGGGTTCCGTTCCCGACAGGGTTTCCCGTTCGCGGCCGTCATCAAGCTCGATGCCGAAAAGAAACTCGTCTTCGACTTCGGTGACGAGAAGAAGGAAGACGGCTCCTCCGCCGAGGTAGATTTCACCGGCAAGGAACCCGTGGGCCAATGCCCCAAGTGTCCGGGCAAGGTCTTCGAGAACGGGATGAACTATGTTTGCGAGCGGTCGGTCGGGGCCGCCAAGTCGTGCGATTTCCGTACCGGCAGCGTCATCCTCCAGCAATCCATTGACCGGACTCAGGCCACCAAACTGCTCACCCAAGGCAAGACCGACTTGCTCAAGGACTTCGTCTCCAAGAAGACGGGCAGAAAGTTCGAGGCCTTCCTGACAATGAAGGAGGGCAAGGTGAGCTTCGAATTCGCGCCGCGCGAAAAGAAGTTCCCGGCCAAGGGCAAGAAGGCCGCCGAACCCGAAGCCAAGATCGACTTCACCGGGCTCACCTCGGTGGGTGCCTGTCCGAAGTGCGAAGGCAAGGTTTACGAAGGTCCGACTTCATGGGTTTGCGAACGCACTCAGGCCGACACGCGCAAGTGCACCTTCAAGGTGGGTCGCAAGATCCTCGAGCAACCCGTGGAACGACCTCAGGTGGAGAAGCTCCTGCAAGACGGACGCACCGAAGCCCTGAGTGGCTTCGTGTCGAAGGCTGGCAAGAACTTCACGGCGCACCTGGTGCTCGGCCAGCGGGGCAAGGTGGAGTTCGAATTCCCGGACCGCTGACCCTGCCCCTGACGGTTCACACCGGGCGATCGAGTGAGAAACGATCCCGGGTGCGCAGGTAGTCGGTGCCGCCCATGCGGCCGACCAGATCGAGCCGATCGGGATCCGGATATCCGCCGGCACCAATCACCGCGTCGGCCACGTACATTCTCACAATTCGCCCCAGGACGAGGTTGCCGCCAGCCGGGCCTTCGCTGACGCGAATGATGCGGTCCAGCCGGCACTCAAAGGCCACTGAGGCATTGGCTACCCGGGGCGGGCGAATCACCACCGAAGGCGCTGCAGCAATCCCAAACCGCTCGAACTCGCTTTCCTCGAAACCCAGCATCGCCGAGGTGGCATTCATGGCCTCGGTGTCCGCGGCCGAGACCGTGTTCACCACGAACTCCCCGGTGGCCTCGACATTTCGCAAGGTGTCTTTGGGCGAGCCATCCCGATGGTTCACCGGGCAAAACATCAAGGTGGGCGGACGCGCACACACTCCTTGAAAAAAACTAAACGGC
>CAMATE010000109.1 GCA_945861075.1 Akkermansia muciniphila | reverse complement strand
GACGAGCAAATCGGCGTGGACATCGTTCGCCGCGCCATCGAGGCCCCGCTCCGCGAGCTGGCTCGCAACGCTGGCGTCGAAGGCGGCCTGATCGTTCAGGAAGTCAAGCGCCGCAAGGGCAATGAAGGCTACAACGTCGCCACCGGCGAATACGAAGACCTGGTCAAGGCCGGCGTCGTCGATCCGAAGAAGGTGACCCGTTCCGCCCTGCAGAACGCTGCCTCCATCGCGGGCCTGCTGCTCACGACCGAGGCCGTGATCACCGAGATCCCGGAGAAGAAGGAAAAGCCGGCGGCTGATCCTCACCACGGCGGCGGCGGCATGGACTACTAAGTCCAGACCGTTTCCACTGGGAAACTTCCAAAGCGCGGCCTTCGCAAGAGGGTCGCGCTTTTTGTTTGCCCGCCCTCACTGTTCCGCCGCCCTGCTCCGCTGCCCTGCTCCGCTGCAGGCAGACGCGGGCGGTGATCCATTGGCATCCCAAGCCACCACCGACTCAACCGTCACGAGGCCGTCGGATGGTTGGTTAAACTACAGCGGATTCGAGCAAGGAGACCGCCTGTTTCTTGCCATCCACGCGCACCGGTATTCCCCAAGGCAAGGTCACCTTCCGCGGCACATGCCCATACGGAAACCCCGCCAGAATAGGAGCTGTGACGCTCTGGAGCACCGATTGCCACACCGCCTCCAAATCATGGAAAGGATGGGCCGGATCGGCTGCCGTCGTGTGCGTGAATCGGCCCAGCAATAATCCCGTGGCTCGGCCCAGCACCCCAGCCAAGCGCAACTGCGTCATCATGCGGTCGATCCGGTGGAACTGCTCATGCACATCTTCCAACGCTACGACCGCCCCGCGATAATCCGGAGAAAACGGGGTACCCAGCAGGGCAACCACAAGTGAGAGGCACCCTCCGAGCAACGGCCCCTCGCCGAGTCCCGTCTGGCGGGTCACCAGCGGTTCATCGTCGGGCAGCGGCAGTCGCCCTCGTGTGCGCCTCGAAGTCACCAAGCGCCAGAAGCTCTCCTCGGTCACCGGATCCGGAGCCGAGGCGAATTCGACCGCTCCCAGCGGCCCTGAAAAACTCACCAGCCCGGTTTTGCGATACAGCGCCATTTGCAACGCTGTGATGTCGCTGTAGCCCACTACGATCTTCGGATCCCGACGCACGGCCGCATAGTCGATCCGGTCAAGCAAACGTGGTGTTCCATAGCCTCCTCGCAGGGCCAGAATGGCCCGGATCCGCGGATCCCGGAGCATGCCGTTGAGATCGCACAATCGTTCGTCATCGGTGCCAGAAAACGCACCGTCATTGCCGAGAGCATGGGCCCCGACCTCTACGCGATAGCCCTGCCCCTCCAAATAGCGGACGCATCCCTCGACGCGATCGGGCCGCCAGAGGGCACCGGCCGGCGCCACCAAACCGATGACTTCGCCACGGCGCAACGCCTTTGGACGTAAGAGGCGCTTCATCATCGTCGCGCCCGAACGAAGCGCTCAACGTACTTGCCGAGCATGTCCGCCTCCAAATTTACCACGGCGCCCACCTGACGCTCCCGCAAGGCTGTGACCTCGAACGTGTGCGGGATAATCCAGATGCGAAACCCGCCCCGAAACACATCGGCCACGGTAAGGCTGATGCCGTCCACGGCCACTGATCCCTTGAAGACAATGTACCGGCAAATGGCCGCCGGGGCCGTGATCTCCAAAATGTGGTCGCGACCTCGGCGCTCCCAGGTACGGATCTTTCCGGTGCCATCGATGTGGCCGGTGACGAAGTGGCCGCCAAGGCGATCTCCGGCGGCCAGCGAACGCTCGAGATTGACCGCCGACCCGGGCTTCACCGCCGACAAATTCGTGCGATCCCAGGTTTCCTGAAGCAAATCAAAGGCAAGGCGGGTCACGGCTCGTCCTCCGGTTCGGGTCGCTCGGCGAGCCACCACGGTGAGACAGCAGCCATTGACGGCAATGCTATCGCCCAATCGGGCACCCTTGGCCGTGACCCGGGCCTCCACCCACAGACGGACCGAAGAAGCCCCGGGTTCGATCCGGTGCACGGTTCCTGTCTCTTCCACCAATCCAGTGAACATGTCTTGTCCTTAGCCGGAACAATACCATGGGCCGGTGCGCATCACCGGAACCCCCTTCGAGAGGGTCCGCATTTTTCTCCACCCACCGCTTGTCCTGCACAACCTTCCGCATCGCAAGCCCCCGCCGTCCAACGGAATCCTCCGACCTCAGCCCAAAGCAGGTCGAACCACCCGCGCCGTAATGAACAAATCCTCACCCAACCGCCGTGATTCCACATCGGTGAGACGAGGAGCTTCAGCCAAAGAGCGAAATCCGTGACCGGCCACCGACCGTCGGGAATCCTCGCCGCCCAAAATGAGCGGCGCGTAGAAAAATGCGGTTCGATGCACGAGACCCGCCTCGAAAAACGCGGCCAGCACCGTCCCACCACCCTCCACCAATAAATGTAGGACTCCCAGACGCCCCAACTCGGGCATGAGCCATGCGAGGTCGATCCTTCCTTCTCGCTCCGGGGCCTGCAGCACGGTCACCCGCGTCCGCAAGGCTTCGACGGCTTTACGGGCAGCCGATTCACCGACCACCACGATCGTGCTAGAGTGACCCTCATCGGAGACCAACCGGCACCCCAAAGGGGTTCGTGCGCGGGTATCGAGGACGATCCGCCGCTTCGGGGCAACCGCGACCGGCACTCGGAAGCCCGGTTGTGTCCGAAGATTCAAACTCGGGTCGTCGGCCAGGACCGTCTCCACGCCGACCAAGACCGCGTCTGCACCCAAACGCAGTCGGTGGGCGTGTGCACGTGATGCCGGGCCGGTGATCCACTTCGACTCGCCCGAAGCAGTGGCGATCTTGCCATCGAGCGTCATCGCCGACTTGGCCGTCACCCAGGGAGTCCGGTGTACGATCCAGTGGTTGAAGGCTTCGTTGAGGCGCTGGGATTCCGCGGCCAGCACCCCAGAATCAACCGTGATCCCCGCCTGCCGCAACAATTCCAGACCATGGCCGGCGTGGCGCGGGTTGGGATCAACCGCGGCCACCACCACGCGGGACACTCCTGCCCGCATCAAGGCCTCGGTGCAAGGGGGCGTGCGCCCATAAGTACAGCACGGTTCCAGGGTCACATAAATCGTCGCGCCGACGACCGCGTGCCGACGTCGGTCCGCATCGGCCAAGGCTTCGACCTCAGCGTGGGGTGCACCCGCCTTGTGGTGCCAACCACGCCCGATCACTTCGCCGTCCCGGACCAGTATGGCTCCGACCAGGGGGTTGGGAGACGTCTGTCCATAGGCCCGTTTCGCGAACCTCAGCGCTTCGGCCATGAATCGCTCGTCGAGAGTCATGCGGCCACCGGTTGAAGGGTTCAAGCCTTCGCCGAGAACAGGGCCTCGGCGAACTCACGGGCATTGAAGGCCTGGAGGTCGTCAGCCTGTTCACCCACGCCGATGAACTTCACCGGAATGCCCAACTCGCGTTGAATGGCCACCACTGCCCCGCCCTTGCTGGTACCATCGAGCTTGGTGATGACCAGACCCGTCAGTTTCACCGCCTTGTGGAACTCGCGGGCCTGAACCATGGCATTCATGCCGGTGGAGCCATCGAGCACCAGCAGCACCTCATGCGGAGCCCCGGGAAGTTTGCGGTCCACCACACGATGCACCTTCTGCAACTCCTGCATCAGGTTGTGCTTGGTATGCAATCGGCCGGCCGTGTCGATGAACAGCCAGCGCGCATTGCGGGCCTGAGCCGCCACCACCGCGTCATGGGCGACGGCGGCAGGATCGGCCTGATAAGCACCAGCGATGACAGGGACTTCCAGTCGGCTGCCCCACAACTGGAGCTGCTCGATGGCCGCAGCACGAAAAGTATCGCAAGCTGCCAAGAGGGCCGGTTCACCGCGTTCAGCCATGCGCTTGGCCAGTTTGGCGCAGGTGGTCGTCTTGCCGGTGCCATTGACACCCACCATTGAAACCACCGTTACCCCGTCGGCACGGGCCGTCAGGGCCGAATTCATGCCGCCCAGACTCCGCTCCACCTCAGCGATGGCGATGTCCACAAAGTCCAAGCCGGACTTACCCTGGGTTTCAAAGGCCTTCCGGACCGCCGCCAAGATTTGCTGCGTCATGGGCAGCCCCAGATCGGCTGCCAACAAAGCCGCCTCAAGTTCCTCGACGCTTTGCGCCGTGAGCTTTGGAGAACGGGTGACGATCCGCTGGATTTCGTGAGCCAGCGACGTGGCTGTCTTGGTAAAGGCGGACTTGAGCTTGTCGAAGAATCCCATGAAATCAGTCCGTGTTCGCTAGGAGGCTTTTGAAGAACGGCGGGCCCTCAGCGCTTCCACCTGAGGATACGGCAGCTTCACCCGGCCGATGAGGGGCTGTCCCTTGGCCATGCCGTGACAATCGCTGCCGCCCGTGGCGACCAGGTCTAGGTCGGCCGCTTTTCGGGAATAGTTTTCACTGGCCTCCGGAGAGTGCCGCGTGTGCCAGCACTCCAAACCGTCGATGCCCGCGTCTTTGAGTTTTCCGATGAGGCTGTCATTGCGGTAAAGCCCTGGGTGGGCCAACACCGCCACACCGCCCGCCTCCCGGATGAGCCCGACGGCATCTTGAGCATTCATGCGAGCCTTCGGAACAAACCCAGGGCGCCCCCGCTTCAGGAACTTGTCGAAGGCTTGGTCGTGGTCGCGTGCGAAGCCTTGTTGGACGAGAGCCCGGGCGACGTGCAACCGACCCGGCGCCTCACATTGGGCCAACGACAGCACCAACGACTCGCTGATCCCCACGCCACTGCCATTGAGTTGGGTCACCATCTCGCGCACCCGGCGTTGACGGACCCCCTGAAAGCGCTGCAATTCCGAACGGAGTCGTTTGGATGACAAGTCCATCCAATAGCCCAGAATGTGAACCTCCTGACCGGTCACTTCGGCCGTCAATTCGGCACCCGGGATGAACTCGAGGCCTTCCTTCTCACACGCCGTCCCCATCCGTTCGCATCCCTCCACACTGTCGTGGTCGGTCAAGGCAACAGCATCCAACCCTTGAGCACGTGCATGCGAGGCCAGTTCTTCCGGGGAATAGGTCCCGTCGGAAAAATGGGTGTGCAAGTGCAGGTCGGCGAGTTTCACAAAAAGGCCTAGGCGGTGGTTTCCTTGGCGGTCCGCGCCGGTCGGAGCAAATCGGCTTTCACCTTGTCGAGGATGCCGTTGACGAACTTGCCGCTGTCGGCGGTGGAGAACTTCTTCGCCACATCAACCGCTTCGTTGATGCTGACCACCGGCGGAATATCATCGCGGTGCAGCATCTCGTGGATGGCCAGTCGCATGACATTGCGATCAACGGCCGCCATGCGGTGCAAATCCCAATTCTTGGCGTGCTTGCGGATGATATCGTCCAATTGCTCCCGATTCTCAAGAACCCCTCGAACCAGTCGATCGGCGAAAAGCCGCGTGGCACTTTCTTCGGCATTGGGTGGCGGCAACTCAACCCGTTCGCCCCACGTTGGACCATGCGACTCCAGAAGATCGCTCATCCTCTGGGCGTCCCAGAATTGGTTCAGAGCAGCCCCCAAATCCTCCGGCGGATTCAGATCGTGCTGAAAGAGAAACTGCACCGCTCGTTCACGGGCCTCCCGGCGCTTGCGCATGAGGTCACAATAGACCAAAGCCCCGCCGGACAAGAGCGTTTTATTGATCAGTTGCTCCGGAAGCCAAAGCGACCCGTTGAGCACCCGCATAGATGTTGAAACGTCCATCGCGCAGGAACCCGACCAAGGTCTGCCCGGATTGGTTGGCAAACTCGACCGCCAGACTCGACGGGGCTGAAACCGCCGCCACGCAGGCGATGCCTGCCGCCAAGGCTTTTTGGACAATCTCAAAGGACACCCGACCACTGACCATCAACACCGAGGGCCGGATGGGAAACGCTCCGTCCAGGAAACGGCGGCCGATGACCTTGTCCACCGCGTTGTGCCGACCGACATCCTCGCGCAGCACCCATAACCGTCCTTCGGGGCTAAACAACGCCGCTGCATGGAGACCGCCCGAAACTGAGAATCCTGCCTGGGCAGAGCGAAGTTGCTCCGGCAACGACAACAAGGTTTCCGGTGTGATCTGGAAATCATCGGTCGCCGAGGGAAACCGGCGCCGCAGAGCGTCAATGCTGGCGGTGCCACAAAGCCCACAACTCGAAGACGCGAAGACATGACGAGTCAGCGAGGCAAAATCGCAATGCACACCGTCACCCAGAAACACATCGACGACATTGCCGGATTCATTGCGGGGATAGGGGCGAACTGCCTGGAGGTCCGACGGAGACCGTAGCAGTCCCTCACTGACCAGAAAACCCACCGCCAGTTCGTCGTCATGACCCGGAGTCCTCAGGGTCACGCTCACACTGCGAGTATCGACCCGAATTTCCAGTGGCTCTTCGGTGGCAACGGCATCCACTGAGGGAGTTTCACACCGGCCGTGAATCCATCGCTGAATGGTGGTCGGCCGGGTCGATGGATCCGCCGGATTCACAGCGTCTGGCTGAGGAAACCACCGTCCACACGGAGGTCGGTCCCCGTGACAAATCCGGCGGCACGAGGGCTTGCCAGGAACACCGCTGCTCCGCCCAACTCTTCGGCGACACCGAACCGGGCCATCGGCGTGTGGCTGAGGATCGCTTGGGCTCGAGCAGTCGGGCTGCCATCTTCATTGAAGAGAAGCCGGCGATTCTGCTCAGCCGGAAAAAAGCCTGGCGTGATAGAATTGACCCGCACTCCACTCGGCGCCCATTCCCGCGCCAGAAACTGAGTCAGGCTCAGCACGGCCGCCTTGGCCGCCGAATAACTGACCACCCGCGACAACGGAATATGGGCCGAGACGCTGGCCACATTGATCACGGTGCCACGGCGACGGGCACAGAAACCCGGACCAAAGGTCTGACACGGCAACAAAACTCCACCCACGAGATTGAGGTCGAAATTCCCCCGCCAGGCGTCCAACCCAATCGCCTCGAACGGCAAGTCCGCTGTGACAGTGGCTTTCGGGTCATTGCCGCCGGCTGCATTGACCAAAACGGTGGGCACTCCCAACTGTCGCTCCACCTCGGACTCGACACGGCGGAGATCTTCGCGGCTCATGGCATCGGCAGCAAAAAAGGCGGCACGAGTCCCTTGCTGCTGCAACGATTGCACGCAGGCCTGTCCCCGCTCGGCATTGCGGCCCACCACCGCCACAGCCGCACCTGCTTTGCCCAAAGCGTGAGCCATGGCCCCACCGAGAGCGCCCGTTGCACCGATCACCACTGCCACCTCGCCGGAAAGATCGAAGAGATTCATGCGCCCGAAGGTGAACCAAGCCCGCAGGCGAAGGGAGCAGAAAGGCGTCGCTGCAAAATGCCGACGAGGGATCCATCGCCACCGCCGTGAAAAGAAGCGGCCAAGTCCATCGGCCTGCTTCACGCTTCGACCGCTCAGGCCGGCAAGCGATTTCGAAATTCCCGGCAAGCGGCCGCGATGTCCACCGCATTCAATATGGCACTGACCACGCAAATGGATCGGGCTCCAGCCGCGACCACGGCGTCGACGGTTCCCAAATGGATGCCACCGATCGCAAACCACGGAATCGAGACATTCTTGGAAGCCCATTCAACGTAGTCGAGAGTCACAGGCCGAGCCGTCGGTTTGGTGCCTGTGGCGAATACCGGACCAATCGCCACGTAATCGGCTCCGGCCGCCACTGCGCGGGCGCATTGGTCGGGAGCGTGCGTGGACAAACCGACTTGGCAACCGGCCTTCTTGCAGGGCAGTTCGCTCACCTGACGATGACCCGAATCAAAGAAGTCTTCCTGCCCGAGGTGAACCCACGGAGCACCGACTTCCAGGGCGATGTCTGGATGATCATTGATCACCAATCCCACCTGAGCCTCACGCAACAACGGAGCGATCACTCGAGCCAACCGGAGCACTTCAGATTCGGGAAGACCCTTCGCTCTCAGTTGAACCAAGTCGGAACCGCCCTCACACAAAGCTGCTGCCACCGCGGCCGGATCTCGGCCGTTCAAATAGGCGGTATCGACGAAGGTGTAGAGCCGGCAATCGGCAATCGGTTTCATTCCAGATGGAGACACCGTCAGCACTTCAGCGGCGCACCGTGGTGTGCTCATTGAGCCAAGTCAGATCGGGGCGACTGGCTGTTCCGGGGTAACCGCTTCCGTGGACACTGTGGTGATCCACATTCGAGGTTGGATTATTGAATGTGCCATTCACCCATCGATGCGATTCCGCGTGGCCATCCGCGAACGAAAAATTGGAATTGCGCCCGTGGTAATTACCCAGGACGTGGTAGGCACCACTGGTGGTGTTTGCCATGTTCACTCCAAGAAATGGCCGGCAAATGCCCTTCGGGTGAATTTCACCATGAACGAAAACATCTGCGCCCGAAACCAAGTCCGAGGTCTTCCGGAAATTGCGGTAGGTGCGGTCATCGCCGAGGGAACCGGTGGTGTAAGGAGCATTATCAGCCCAATTGACCCATGCGTTTTGACCGTAGGTCCGAGGGTTGGTCTGCTTGCGACCATTGACGGTTTCCGTGTATCGGTCGCCCGGACACTTGAACGAACCCAACGCTGGCAGGTAGGTCGCCAACAGCGAAACCCGCGGGTTGATCATGCTCGATGCGGACGCATCCACCAGATTGTTGCCATCGCGTCCCTCCACCCAGTATTTGGGCACGTAATTGGCCGGAGGGTTCGTGAGGTTTACTGTCGGATCTCCCGCACCGTTCGGCGGAAAATAATCCCGGTTTTCTCCGACATAGAGCATGGAAGCCACCATCAACTGCTTCTCGTTGTTGATGCAGGCGATGCCGGTGGCCTTTTGGCGCGCCTTGGCCAATGCCGGCAAGAGCATGCCGGCTAGGATCGCGATGATGGCGATCACAACGAGCAATTCGATCAGGGTGAAACCGAAGGTCCGCAATGGGCGGAATTGGGAGATTCTCACAGTGTTAATGGGTAGGGGAAACCTGACTTCAGAGTAGATCGCCTCCGCTGGTGTTCAATTCTGAAAGCAGTTCGAGCAATTCGGCTTCCGGGCCTTCGTGGTGCTGCACACGCGCCAGATGAAGAGCTTTTTCCAAGGCACTTTTGGCCGCATCGACGAACCCTTGAGCCAGATCGCATTTACCCAATAGGATTTGAACCACCATCCAATCGGGCTTTCGCTGAAGCGCCACTTCCAGATGTTCGCGAGCCCCCGAAAAGTCGCCGGCATCAAACAACGCGCGCCCAAGACTGAACCGCGCCAGTTCATTTTCAGGGTACTGCCGAACCATCTCACGCTGTCGGACAAAAGCATCGCTCACCGGAACACGTTATCTCAAAATCCATCTTGAGGCATTGGTGTTTTTTACCTCATTTGACATTTCTTGGCTGACGGGATGACTGGCAGACCGAAATAGCGAGTACAAGGCGAGGCGCTCCTAACATTGCCGCTTCCCTACCCGATGGCGTTGACGCGGAGGTCGCGGAGGGTTTTGAGGTGTGGGAGTGGGACGCCGCGGATGGGGCGTGCGCCGTCGAGGCGTTTTGGGCCGAAGTGTGAGCGGTGGTGCTGGAAGATTTGGTTAACGAAGTCCTTGGAGCCGATGGCCACGCCGGCCGTGAGGTGGCGGACGCGGAGTCGGAGTATTTCGGGCAGGCTCAATCGTCCACCGCGTGCCAATTCGGCCCGGATTGCATCTCGGTCGATGGTCTTCTTTTCGCTATGACCAGCCACACCGCCGGTGGTGAAGAGGTTTAATCGGTATTCTGCGGCGGCCGAGTTCCAGGAGCGGCCTGAGAGGAAGCTCATGAGTCCGTGGCGAATCACAGGGTTCCCGGCCAAGGCGGCGGAATAGCCGCAGAAGCGGTAATTCTTGGGGTCGGAGACCAGTCCGGCGCGGACGGGGTTGAGATCGATATAAGAGGCGACGGTTTGGAGAGCGACGGCTGATTCTTCGATCAGAGTGCTGGAGAATCGTTCGGCCCAGACGGTGCCGAAGCGGCCGGAGTGGCGATTGAACCAGCGGCTGAAGCGTTGTTTGAACTCCTTCATGAAGGCGGAGACATCGCCCATGCGGCTGGCGAGGGTTTGGCGTATATGGGAGCTGATGGAGCCGGAGCGTTGGAGGTCGGTCCTGGCCAGCGACGGCAGGAGGCCTTGTTTGCCATAGAAGGCTTCGGCCCGTTGGAGGAGGACGGCGTCTGGAATGTGGGAAGGAGCGGGTATTCGGACGAGGAGATGGAAGTGATTGGACATCATGCAATAGGTGAGGACCTCCACCCCACAGAACTGAGCGAGAGGGAAGAGCAGATCGACCAGACGTTGTTTGGCCAGCTCATCGAGCAAGAACTGCCCCCCAACCGTCCGCGACACACAATGGTAAACCCC
>CAMATE010000108.1 GCA_945861075.1 Akkermansia muciniphila | reverse complement strand
GCGGATCCGATTGCAAAAACCGCCTCTCCTGGGGAGAACTCCTGATCGATTGGTTCCTCTTGATGAACATGCAAATCAAAGGCCTTGTCTTCGTATCCGATACCGATATCGACATGGCCTGATTGGATGAAAGTTTGGGAAAACGCAGGAATTACCAGCGTCAAGGCTGGAACGATTAAGGTTAGTTTCATGAAGAATAAGGGGCGATTTTCAAACCAATGCAAACAGTTTGCAATTGATCGCTCCCCGTGTCAATTCCCAACCCGTTGCCTTGGGTCATTGAATTGATGGGTGCGGGCCGGCCCCTCTTATAAGGGACAGGCTCCGAGGTGGTTCCCAACTGGACGGCACTTATGATGTCGCCACCGGCCTGCGAATCGGACGGCGACTCCTCCTGGCGGTGAACCATCTGGGTCTCCCGGCCGCCACCAAATTTCTGGATCGCGTGGTGCCGCAATATCTGGCCGACCTGATCAGCTGGGCCGCCATCGGAGCACGAACCACCGAGAGCCAAACCCATCGCGAAATGGTTAGTGGTCTCTCCATGCCCGTGGGCTTCAAGAACGGCACCGATGGTTACCTGCAAATCGCCATCGACGCGATGCTGTCGGCCCGCCACTCGCATCATTTTCTGGGCATGGATCAGGAAGGGGTCACCTCTGTGGTTCGGACCACCGGCAATGACGACGGCAATGTCGTCCTGCGGGGCGGACGAGCCCGCACCGATTTCGACGCGGCCTCCATCGTCGAAGCCGCGGCCCAGTTGAAGGCGGCCAAACTGCCCGACGCCCTCATGGTCGATTGCAGCCATGCCAATTCTGTCAAGCAGCATGCCCATCAGGAAGACGTGTGGATGGACCTGATCGCCCAGCGAGCTGAGGGCTGCTGTCAGTGACGGTCTGAAAACCGATGAAACCCGCCAGTTTGAAAACCATCGTCACCAGAAACTCAACGGATCATCGATGCAGCATCGGCTTGTAGGTTGTCGAAGCAAATCTTGATCGGGTCTACTGGGCCTTGAACGCATTCGGCCTCCATCGGAGGAAGGAAGAAACCCTGACGCTGATCTTGGAAGAAAACGCCCGCAAGAACCCGGCAAAACCGTGGATTTCAAACCGGCAGATTTATGTGGGTTCCGCAACGGTGCTGACAGGCTGCAAGCCGCTCACCGGGGTGATGGTCGAGAGCCACCTGACCAAAGGCGCTCAAGCGCTGAAGGATCCTAAGGACCTGAAGTACGGCATGAGGATCACCGACGCCTGTCTGGGCTGGGAACTCACCGAGCGCATGCTCCGTCACGGCGCAGTAACTATCATCACCGTTTAATCTCTTGTGGTTAAACGTAGATCTCTATTCCCTATTTTGTAAGTCCCATGTTATTCTAAACCGAATACTTTTGGGAACCGATCTAAATCGATCTCCTGGTCCGCCTCAGTCTTGAAGAGTCTAAAAATCTCGCCGTCATTCAGATAGATACCCATTCTCTGTATTCGTCGCAGCGCAGAATCGCGGAACCTGCGAGCGGACCTAAGCTCTCCAAGGTAGCGAGAGAGATTTCGATTCTCGTTGAGTGGAGGCAAGTCCTGCCAATCTTTGTTGGACGAAACCTGAAGTGCGACCTCCTCCGACCATAGCATCTCTCGGGCCTTGGATGCTACTTCAACCGCAGATCTCATGTCCCTATAAGTCAAGGCTGCGAGTCGGAGCTTCATGGCGGTGTTCGTTCGGGACACTTCGTGGTCATTGAGTATCAATAAAATCGCCCTCAACGCTCCGTTATTAGCTTCATTAATATGCTCAGATAGCGTTTTCTCGGTCCACGATTCAGTCGTCACCTGCATGGTAGAGTTTATAGAAGTGGTGCCCTCGCCATGCGGATCTAACGGGATCGATGTAGCTGGACCCAGATCTGAAAGCCCGTTCGATTGACCGGGTGTTAAGCTTGGCTCTGGGAGGTCATCCTGCCTCACCAAATCACTTCTATTAAATACGATCAACGCCAATATTGAAATGATCAACAGGGAAGCAAATCGAAGGGAAAAAGACTGGCTCATGGTTTAAAAACCCGAGTGTCTGCTGGAGATCTAAATAGATTCCAAGGAAGTGCAGCGGGTTGCGTGTTTTGGGATTTGTTTTGATTCCCAGAGTTGCGGCTCTCCGAGCGGAAAATCAAATGGTTAGAGTCATACCATTCTATATCTTCAAACCGGGTGAAAACATCGATTCCCAAACTCTGGTTTGGGCGAATTTTCAGAATGGAGGTCAACTCTTCGCGACTCAATGCGACTCCGGCGTTGAGAATTCTTCGTATAACAAATTCCCTCTTCCTACGAGTCACTTCCAAGTCGTCGATGTAGTCAAGTATATGGTCCCGATTTACTGAAATGTCCGGTTCGTGTACGCCCGGGGATAGCTCCTGCAGTTGAAAAATGATCTCTTGGTCAACGATGTGTCCCCAATGCACTCGGAATAAATCATTCGCATCCCGGAGGTCAGCATAGGTTAAGGCAGTGAGAGTTAGAGCAAAGTCGGTATTGTGTTTACACGGGTCATGCTTGGTGAGAATAGAAAAAATCTCCACAAACGCTTCTCTACCACTACGTTGAGTGAACTCTAGATACTCAACTGGATCGATGCGCGACCTTGTTGCTTGAGCGGGGTTGTCACTTATTATTCCGGGTTTAGGCTCACTTTTGATACTCGATCCAAGATGGGTTGGATTGCTCAACATTTTCCCATTTAAACCGTTAGTATTACCACTTGACCCAGAAACGGGTGAGACTTTGGACGAGGTGCGGTTGGGTAGTCGCGAGACCACAATGGATAAGGCCACAAAAACTAAAACAACAACTGGCCAAGAAAAAACCAACACACTAGTGAGCAAGTTTTTATTTTTATCCATAAAAATATCAAACAATCAGCAATAATTTAGAATTTTTAAAATTAAACGCCAACCAAGATATCGGCAAATCCAAGCGCACCCATTTAAGCAAAAACACTCAGTTATCCACAAACTTTAAACTGGTTTCTGCTGTCGCTCAAGGTATCGATACTTCACCAGAGATAATCGAACCAAGCTGTCATTGGGCCATGGGTGTTCTCTTGCTCGATACTAGGGTTTACATCAATAAAACTGAACGGTGCTGAAGGGCTGTAGTTGACTGTGACGCTTTGAACTTTTTCCCTTGCACCAAGGGTCCAGTACGCCTGCGTAGTTGACGTGTCAAGGCAATTCATGGGCACTGTTTTTGCGTTGAAAGCAACCTGAGTTGTATGAATAGGCAAAATATTGATAATCGATGAAGGGTACCTTAAAGTGTTTACAATGACTCGAAGTTTTGTTGAAACATCTATTTTTGTGTACCCAGTTCGTCCATCTTTACAAAAATAACTGTAGTTATCAAGATAAACCGGAAACTCGTCTCTGCTGTTGTTGGTTTTTTCGCCAACCAATCGACCGCTGCTATTGTAATTTTTGACTGTCGTAGTCATATTATAAAACCGATTCCCAAGCGAATCAATTTGCATAATAGCATTAACATGAGTTACAGAGTAAGGGCCGAACTCATTTTTCCAGTCATCAGGAGCCCTCTGAGTGAATGACCAATTTGCCATTGAAATATCTGCTGAAACCTTATAGACTCCTGCGTCTGCTCTGAGAAATTCCCACATGTCCGGAACTCTGGCTGCTCCGGCCTCGACTACCTTACCGGAAGATACAGTAATAATCGCATTGCGAGCGACAGTACTAGCTGGGCCAACAGCTTCTGATTTTGATTGAAGCAAGAATGATAAATACAACGTTGAAAGATAAAACAATTTCGGTTTCAGTTTTGAAAAATTACGGTTATTGGTTGTGTTTATAGAATTCATTTTGAAGTGTTATTGTTTTGTATCAAAAAAATTGAAGCGCGCCTGTATTTTAAAAATGTATTTAGTGTATAGTGGTATTAAAAGTTATTGCAAAAATTGAAATAATCACCTGCTGTTTTTCAATCGAAACAGACTTAACGGATGATAGATGATCATGATTGGTGGGTCTGGCGGAAACGATTGGATGGTTACTCGAGCCAAAGAGAGCGGCGTGTGCTGGCGGTGCAGTTGAGGCGAAGGCTTCGATCTTGGACTTGAAGGTTGAGGCGAGACCCGAGCTTTGGCCGGAACGGTTTCGCAAGTCGGAACCCCAGTGGTCTCCCACGACCAAAAGCGGCAGGTCGGCAGTGGGGCTCTGACCTTCGCAAAAGGTCCGGCGCAACGATTGGGACGGGATTAACTGGCCGACGATGCCGGCCTCGGGACACCTCGGGCTGACCGCCGAAACTTCGGCATAGCCTCCGCGGTTGGGTAAGCCCTCTCATCGGTGAATAAATTTCTGGTAATATCAGTATTCAGATCAGTCAACGTTTTAATTTTATGGGCATCATATTCCGGCAACTTGATTCGAGGTGACTAGGAGATTGGCCGCTTTTGTGGGTCATCTTGCATCATCTGGCCCTATTTTTTGGGCCTTATTCTCTGGCGCGTTAATGATTTTTGCACACCTGCAGGTGACCGGAGGAGTTCTTCAGAGCCTTCAGGTAGGGACGTTCCAAGAAGTTCGCGCCTGTGGAGGATCCGAAAATTTAGGTGATGGCATGGGCCTGGTCGTGGGTCCAGACCGCGTCGGGCGGGGTCTTTTGCAGGATTGCCAAGGCCGACTCGGGACTCAGGTCGCCGCACATCTGGCGCTTCCCAACCACCAACTCCAACCCCTTCACCGGCAGCGCGCCGGAACGGAACACTGTCAGGCCAGGACTGCTGGCGAAGACCGTTTCCGTCCAAGATCCATGGCGCTCCAGCATCTCCAGCATCGCCTGCTCGTCTCGGTCCCGCTGTGGGTTCACCGTCCAACGCACCGCACCCAGATTCTTCGTCGGCACCAGAACTACCAAGGCGAACCCGCTAATCATCGATCATCAGGGACAGGCTCCGAGGTGGCTTTGTGTCTCCCAAGTACACCGACCCGGCTTGCGGTGGTTTCCGTGCCAACCCCGAGGTATGTGCCATGCAGGATGGACTGCGGGCGGAGGGTGTCCTCCGAGAAATCACCGGTATCCAGGCTTAGTGGAGGAGGTGTCTGACGGCAGCCATCGCGGATGATCCAAGCCGCCGGGTCCGATGCCACTGTGGATCTTCCGGGAATCGCGGCTGTGCCGATCGGTCACCCGAAGGTGGGGCACGCCACCTGTTTCGGCGCGGCAGAAGGCGACCGGGCCTCCACCCGGGAACTCCGTCGCTCTGAAATCCCAAATGCCCTCGGTGCGTGGAGTCACCCAGCCGATGGAACCCGTTTTCGGATTGATCCGCGCAATGGCGGTGCCGCCGCGGGCTTGGTGGGGTTTAAACTCGCGGTTGAAATGATCGGTATCGGGCCGCTGCGCTTGATATTCCCAGGGGACTCGGGAGCCCGGGATGCGCAAGGGGGCGAGGATGTGGCCATCCTGCGTCCACACGGGCACATTGGAACCGCCGCCGCGATGGTTTGCCGTGCCGTAGGTGGCTGCGAACCACATGGACTGACCCTCGGTGAGCATTCGGAATCCGGTCCCATCCGGGCGACACACGCAGACGTCGGACCAGTCGTGTCCCGGATCCACCGGTGCGTGGCAGTCTTGAAAGACCAACCACTGACCATCGGGAGACCAACTGGGTCCGAAAAACAAATGACCGGGTTGGGCGGCGACTTTCACCCGGTTGCCCCCGTGGGTGTCGCAAGTCCAGATCTGGTAGCCTTCGCGACTGGCCAGATGGAATGCCACGCACTGACCGTCCGGACTGAGGCTATAACCGTAGGGCAGTCCCTCGTCCGGGCCGGTGAACTCCCGGGCATCCGAACCGTCCAAACGCATGTTGAAGGTTTGTCCGGGCCGGGTGCGGATCACTTGCATGAGGATGCGACCGCCTTGAAGCACCAGTTGCGGCGCATAGAACGGCGCGAGGCGATCCCGCGTGGCCAGTTGCTCCAGGGATTTCCGATCGAGATCGTAGGCCCAAACGTGGGTGGGTGTCTGGTGGTAGTATTCGTCGAAGGGTCGGCCCGGACCGTCCCGGCGTGCCTCCATGCTCAGCAAAAGCACACGCCCGTCTTCCAAGAAACCGGCCGGCTGCCACGTCACCTGACCAGGGGCCGAAACTTCCAGCTCATGAACGTTCTGGCCCGTCGAGTCGATGACACAAGTCTTGCCCGACGCGGTGAAGAACAGGCGCTTTGGCCCGTGGTCACCCACCGGCATCAGGGAGCATCCAGAAGCCACGGTCAGGCTGCCCAGCCAAGACCGCTCCAGGAACTGTCTTCGATTCATGGGAATGGTCGACACGCTGGATCCGCGCGGCTGGCTTGTCGAGAATCCTCGCCGCACCGGCCCTCGCTGTGCCTCGGGGGGCAACCTCCCATTCTTTCGTGCTGGCTCCTCCGAGGTCTGGGAAATAACTTCCTACAAATTACCCGTCCCTTGAACTGCTTTGCCCATTTGCGTGGTGTGAGCGTGTTGAGTCGAACCGTGTCCATCACGTTTGGCCTGCTGCTGGGCTCTGCCCATGGCCAATCAGTTGCCTCTTTGGAATGGAAATCGGAGACAGGAATCCGCAGGGCCATGGTCCGTCCGGGTCCTGGGACGGGTCCTGGCTTCACCCTTCAGCCCGCTGCGGCGACGGGCATCGGATTCACCAATCATCTGGCCGAAGCCACCGTCGCACGGAACCGTTTGTTGGAATTGGGTTCCGGCGTCGCGCTGGGTGATATCGATGGGGATGGGCGCGTCGATGTCTATTTCTGCCGCCTCGAAGGCGACAATGTCCTCTATCGAAACCTCGGCGACTGGCGTTTTGAAGACATCACGGCCCGAGCGGGTGTCGCTTGTCCGGATCAGTATTCGACGGGATGCAACTTCGCCGACCTCGACGGCGACGGCGATCTGGACTTGCTGGTCAATAGCTTGGGCGGTGGCACGCGTTCCTTTCACAACGACGGCCGCGGCCGTTTCACCGAGGTCGAGATGGGTTTCTTCCGGAACACCGGCGCCACCTCGATGGCTCTAGCCGATGTCGATGGCGACGGCGACCTCGACTTGTACGTCACTCACTACCGCACCGATACCTTCCATGACCCGCCCAAGGGTGGGCGGTTTGTTCAGCGCCGCCAGCCCGACGGAAGCACAGTGATCGAACCGAAGGATCGCTACTGGGGCATTCCGGCGCTCAATGGCAATTTGGAGGTCCTTGAACGCGGAGAACCCGATGCATTCTATATCAATCGCGGCGGAACCAACGTGGTCGTTGCCCCGTGGAATGTGGGTTTGTTTCTCGACGAGCAGGGTCAACCCCTGACCGATGCCCCGCGGGATTGGGGTTTGGCCGTGATGTTCCGCGATCTCAACGGAGACCACCAACCCGACCTCTACGTTTGCAACGATTTCATCCATTGGCCCGACCGGCTGTGGCTGAATCGAGGCAAGCGTTTCCAGGCGGCGCCCGAGACGGCTTTGCGCAACCAACCCCTTTCCTCGATGTCCATGGATGTGGCGGACATCGACCGTGACGGGCACGATGACTTTTTTATCGCCGAGATGTTGAGCCCGCGGCGTGAAGACCGCGCTCGCCAGCGTCCCGACACCTTGGATGGGGTGGTGCGCTGGCCTGTTGAACAGCCCGGCTTCCGCCCGGAGGTGACCCGGAACACCTTGCAACGGTCGCGGGGCGACGGTACCTGGGCGGAAATCGCTCAAATGGCGGGCGTGGCGGCCACCGACTGGACATGGTCGTCGACCTTCCTCGACGTGGACCTCGACGGCTGGGAAGACCTGTTGCTGACCACCGGCAACTTCCACGATGTGCAGGACATCGACGTCCAAAGCCAGATCATCCGCGAGGGCGCTTGGAAGACTCCGGAGACCCGGCAGCGGGCTCTGGCCCTGCTTCCGCGACGGGAGACACCCTCGATGGCCTTTCGCAATCGCCGGGATCTGACCTTCGAAGACACTGGAAAGCTCTGGGGTTTTGATCAGCGTGGGTTCGCCCACGGCATGGCCTTCGGCGATCTCGACAACGACGGCGACCTCGATTGCGTGATCAATGTGCTCAATGGGCCGGCCCGACTGTTGCGCAACGGTGCTCCGGCAGCGCGGTTGGCGGTTCGCCTGAAGGGAGCCCGTGGCAACACCGCAGGTATCGGCGCAAAAATCCAGGTGAGCGGTGGACCGGTGATGCAAACCCAGGAGATGATCTCCGGTGGACGCTACTTGTCGGGCGATCAGGCCCTCCGCGTCTTTGCTGCGGGTCAGGCCCGTCAACTCGATGTGGAAGTGATCTGGCGCAATGGCCGCCGGTCCGTGGTCCGTGGTTTGGAGGCTAATCAAATCGTCGAGATCGAGGAGCGGGACACCTTGGATCCCCAGCCCGTCCCGCCGCCTCTACAGCCTTTGTTCGAGAGTCTCATCGCTGATCCCGACCCCGTCCCGCGGGAGCCCGATGCGTCGGAGATGGATCGACAACCCCTCTTGCCTCGGCGTCTGGGCACGGAGGCTCCGGGTCTGGCTTGGTCGGATTGGGATGCCGACGGGGATCCGGATTTGCTCATCAGCGCCGACGAGGACGGTCGGTTCCGAGCCTTGCGCAACGACGGACCTGGCGGATTCGTGCCGGAAATCGGACCGCTGGTGACAGGTCTGGAGACCCCGGAAAGTCCTGAGGCGGTGAGTGTGCTCGTTCATCGACGACGCACTGAGCCGCCCCGGATCATCGCCGGCCTGTCCAACGTCAAGGCGGCTCGAGCCCAGGCGCCTCGGTTCCTGAGTTGGACCGTCCAGTCCGGCAAAGCGGTCTTGGGCACCCATGCCCTGGCCGATGCAGCAACCACCGGCCCGATGGCGATGGTCGACGTGGATGGCGATGGCCTGTTGGACTTGCTTGTCGGAGCCCGGGCCCATGCGGGTCGGTACCCGGAGACAGCCAAGACCGTTCTTTTGCCCGGTCGGGCCGAGGGTTGGGGTGAAGCGCAAACCGTGACGGAGGGGGTCCGGGCCAATGGTGCTGTCTTCAGCGACGTCGATGGCGATGGCGACCCGGATCTCGTCTTGGCTGGTGACTGGGACACCTTGCGTTTGTTCCGCAATGACCGGGGTCGTTGGGTCGAGGCCACCGCCGAGTCCGGTCTGGGAGCGTGGCGTGGCCTTTGGAATGGCGTCAGCGCCGGGGATTTCGATGGCGATGGCCGACTCGACCTCGTGGCCTCCAATTGGGGCCGCAACTGGCGGACCGACCAACCGGGGGCCAGCAATGCACCCATCCAGTTGGTTTACGGCGAGTTCCACGAACCCGGTCGCGTGCTCACGCTTATGGCATCATGGGATCCGATGAGTGGTCGGCAAACGCCTTGGCGTTCGTGGTCGGCCTTGGCCAAAGCCATTCCGGCGCTCACGGAACGAGTTCATTCGCACCGGGAATTTGCCGCTCTGAGCCTCGACTCCTTGCTGGGACCTCTGGCTGCCAAAGGCCGTACGTTGAGTGTAGATACCTTGGATTCCATGGTCTTCCTCAATCGGGGTGGCCGTTTTGAGGCCGTTGCCTTGCCTGCCATGGCTCAGGAATCACCCGCTTTTGGTGTCTCGGTCGCTGACTTTGATGGCGATGGGCACGAGGACTTGTTCCTGGCCCAGAATTTCTTCGGCATGGATGTGGAAACCTCCCGGCAGGATGCCGGATTCGGGTTGGTCTTGTTGGGTGATGGCCGAGGGCAATTTCGCAGCCTGAGACCCAGTGATGCTGGAATTCGTCTGCCGGGAGAGCAGCGCGGCAGCGCCATCGCTGATCTGGACGGAGACGGGCGTCCCGATCTGGCCGTGGGACAGCAGGCCGGCAAGACGCGCATTTTCCGCAATCGAACTGGCAAGCCGGGAGTCCGCGTGGCTCTGGAAGGGCCAGACGGCAATCCGGAGGGGATCGGTGCCGTGATCCGGATGGTGATGGGGTCTCGACTGGGGCCGGCCCGCGAACTCCACGCCGGATCCGGATTTCGATCCCAGGATGCGTCGGACACGGTTCTGGCGACTCCCGAAACGCCCACCGCTGTGGAAGTGCGCTGGCCCGGCGGGCGGGTCCAGCGTCATGAGTGGCCGAAGGGAGCCACAGCAGTCGTCATTGGCAATGACGGCCTGCGGCGGCGATAGAGCTCAATAGCCCAGGGCGTCTTTAGCGGAATCGACGGGGCCGGAAGGTGCCACCACGCGATGAACCGCCACCCGTGCCACCAGTGCCGCCACCGCCGCCCCCTTGGGGTCGGGGGCCTCGATCTGCAGGGCCGGGTCCACCGGGACCGCGTCCTTGGGGGGCTCGGGAGGAACGTCCTTGTGATGAATTTCCGGGGGAACGGCCACGGGAACCTGGGTGTCCGCCGGAGGGGCGTCGGCCCGAATCCGCAGCGAAAGCTGGGGCGGCCGCAGAATAATCAAAGCCCTCCAATTGCTTGCGGGGCAGCGTC
>CAMATE010000107.1 GCA_945861075.1 Akkermansia muciniphila | reverse complement strand
CCACACCGTCTTCGCCGATGGCCTGCTCATTCCCACGGGCGTGGTTCCCGATGGAAAGGGCGGCTGCTACGTGGCGGCCCGTCCTCAGCTTCTGCATCTGGAAGACACCGATGGCGACGGCAAGGCCGACCGCCGTACGGTGACTCTATCGAGTTTCGGCACCGAGGACACCCACCACAACCTCCACACACTGCGCTGGGGTTATGACGGGCACCTCTACATGAACCAGTCGATTTACACGCACACCCACATCGAGACGGCTCATGGGGTGCGCCGACTCAATTCGGGCGGCATTTGGCGCTTCAATCCCGACTCGTGGACGCTGTCGGTCTTCACCCGCGGCGGTTGCAATCCGTGGGGCCACCATTGGGATCAATACGGCAACTCCTTCTTCACCGACGGCGCCGGCGGCAAGGGCATTTACCACGCCGTCGATGGTGCGACCTACTTCACTTATTCGGACATGCGCCGGGAGGCCGACAGTATCAGCCCAGGCAATTATCCCAAGTTCGCCAGCCTCGAAGTCATCCACAGCCCCGCCTTCCCCAAGGAGTGGCAGGAGAATGCGATCACGTGTGACTTCCGCGCGCACCGCATCGTTCGCTTCTCGGTGAAGGATTCGGGGTCTTCGTTCCAGACTCAGGAGCAGCCCGACTTGCTCCGCTCCACCAACGTCACCTTCCGCCCCATCGACTTGCGCCTCGGGCCGGATGGCGCGCTATACATCGCCGACTGGAGCAACCCCATCATCCAGCACGGCGAGGTCGATTTCCGGGATCCGCGCCGCGACAAGGAGCACGGCCGCATCTGGCGCGTGACCGCCAACGCCTCCGGCAAAGCCCCGCGTCGGCCCGCTCCGAATCTGACCAAGCTCTCCACGACAGACCTGTTGGACAGAACGCTCTCTGCCAATGGCTGGGAACAGGAGCAGTCCCGGTTGGTGCTGCGTCAGCGGGATGCGCGCGAGGTGCTCGACAAGGCGACCTCTTGGGTTAAATCCCAGAAAGACCCGCGGGCCGCACTCGAAGTGGTCTGGCTCCATCAGGCATTCGGCAAACCCGGTGTTCCTTGGCTCACTCAATTGACCGC
The DNA here is from genome assembly GCA_945861075.1 of Akkermansia muciniphila. Lineage (GTDB taxonomy): Bacteria > Verrucomicrobiota > Verrucomicrobiia > Limisphaerales > UBA9464 > SXXZ01. The sequence goes on along the minus strand of CAMATE010000107.1, from coordinate 9,479 downwards.
ATCGCCCGATTCCCGCCTCAGGACAGCTGCGGCGCGTCAATTGAGCCACTGATCGATTGGAACTGTCCATGAGTCGCCGCAAGGAACCCGCCAACCCATCGACATCCCGGTCGGAATCGACCGAGGATCATTTGGAGCGCATCCAGGAGCTGGTGGAGAGCAACGGGTACGCCCGGGTCAGCGATCTGGCGGAGGCCCTAGGCCTGAGTTCGTCCACCGTGTCCAACATGGTCCGACGCTTGGCCAAGCGCGGCTTCGTCAACTACCAGCGCTATCGGGGATTCACCCTGACAGCCGAGGGTGCAGCGGTCGCGGCTCACATCAAAGACCGGCACCGCACCCTCACCGAACTCCTGACCTTGCTGGGACTCGGAGCCGAAACCGTCGAGCGTGAGGTGGAAGACATCGAACACCACCTGACCCCTCAAACATTGGCCGCCCTCACCGCGCTGGTTGGATATTGGAAGGAGCATCCGACCGAACTGCAGGCATTCCGGCGCTTCCAAGCACGGCGTCCTAACGCCAAGAAGCCGCCCCAATGAAGGTCAAACTCTTGCAATTGAGGCTTCACCTTGGTTTTTCCATCCACCAACTTACCAGTCTGTGATTAGCACCACCGCCGAATTGCGGGAACTTGCTTCTCGAGTACGGGAATCAGAATGGGTCGCTCTCGATACGGAGGCCGACTCACTGCATGCCTATCCCGAGAAACTGTGCCTGCTTCAGGTGGGGGTTCCCGGTGGCGAGTACCTTGTGGATCCGTTAGCGGACCTGCATCTCGAACCTTTGTGGGAGGCCATGGATGATCATTCCATCATCTTCCACGCGGCTGACTACGATCTTCGACTACTGTTCCGCGGCCACCACTTCAAGCCCAGCCGCATTTTCGACACGATGCTCGCGGCGCGTTTGGCGGGCGAAGCCCGATTTGGGCTTAATGACGCCCTCACCACGCACCTGGGTGTCACTCTCGAAAAAGGTTCCCAAAAGGCCAACTGGGGCCGTCGCCCACTCACCCCGGCCATGTTGGATTACGCACTGAATGACGTGCGCTACCTGTTCCCGCTCCAGCAATCGTTGATGAAGCGTCTGGAGTCGCTGGGCCGGTTGGAGTGGCATCAACAAATTTGCAATCGGTTGATCCGCGACTGCTGCCAGCCCGAGCGCGTTGACGAGGACTCCATCTGGCGCAGCAAGGGACACGACAAGCTGGACCCGTTGGGTTTAGCCGTTTTGCGGGAACTGTGGCACTGGCGCGAAAAGGACGCCCTGCGGACCGGTCGCCCTCCGTTCTTCATCCTCAAGCATGAGCAATTGGCGGAACTGTCTGCCACGGCCTCCGAAACACGGTCGACCCGCGGGCTCAATTTGCCTCACTTCCTGACCTCCAAGCGGCGGGCTGGACTGCTAGATGCAATTCAACGGGGTTTGGAGGTGCCTGAAGATCAGTTGCCTCGACCCATTCGGGTGCATTCGCGTCGCATGAGCCGTTCCGAATTGGATGTGTCGGACCGGTTGGCCAAGGTTCGGGACCTCAACGCTCGGGAACTCAGCATCGACCCAACCCTCATCGCGTCGAAGGCCACCTTGTACGCTTTGGGTCGCAACGATCCGGATGCTTGGGATGCATTGATGCCTTGGCAGCGCGATTTGTTGGAAAAGCCGCCCGCCTCGAGACCCGCTTCGGGTACAAACTCGGCCGAAGAGACGGCTGTTACCGCTGAGAGCGACGAAGAAGAATTTCAGCCCCCTTTGGTGGGTCTGGACTAACCCACGATGAGAATCAACGGCACTCCACCGTTGGTTCCCTCTTTCCCATCACTGGGAGTTCTTCTGGAGGGCGTGAAAGTTGCCGGCTTCGCAGCAGGCGACGAAGGTTTCGGTGGAGCGCTTCAACTCTTCCCAGCGACTCCGAATCTTGATGGCCTCGGCGGGGTCGATCCGGTTGTCGGACGCGGCACTGGCGATCACCGCCAATAGGTCAGCGAACTCCTGAACCACTCCGTTGGTGGCTGGAATCAGGTATTCCGGATGCGTGTGATGGGTCTTCGGATTGCGGATGAAGAACCCGCCTGCCCGCTGGCATAACCAGTGAATCAGGCGCAAGTCACGGGTGCTCTTCATCAACTGATCCATCCGATCCAACGGATTGTGTGAGGCCGTTGTGGCATCGGGGTCCGGCTTTTCGGCCCACTTGTAAATGAGGGACAGCGACAAACTCATGTCGGCGGCGATTTGCTTGGCACTGGTGGTCTGGAGGACATCGCGGATGACCTGATGGGAGTGCATGCCGACTGGCTACCAGCCCTCGTGCCGTGTGGGAAGCGGAGAAAGCTCAATCAGTGATTTGCGTAACCATTTCGGAGGAAATCTCCGTATCACAGATCGGGAAGATTTTGACTTTCCGCGTGCCCCGGACCGCTCGCCCGTGATTCTCTCAAGCCCGTGCAACCGGCCACGATCCTGACCTGTGTGGGCGCCTATTTTGCGGCGCTGCTGACGGTGGCTTGGTGGACTGGCCGCCAAGCCGACAACGCCGGATACTTCACCGGGAATCGACGTTCTCCTTGGGTTTGGGTCGCCTTGGGTCTCATTGGGGACACCCTTTCCGGTGTGAGCTACATTTCGGTGCCCGGTAAGGTGGCGGCCGACCATTTCGGATACCTGCAATTGGTCTTCGGGTACTGCGTGGGCTATGCGCTCATCGGCACGGTTTTGCTCCCGCAGTATTACCGGCTCCGCTTGACCTCCATCTACGAGTTTCTCGGACAACGGTTTGACGTGTCTGCGCAAAAGACGGGCTCCGGGTTTTTCCTGATTTCCCGATTGTTGGGCTCGGCGGCACGACTGTACTTGGCCGTCACGGTCTTTCAGACCTTCGTGTTCCAAGGTTGGGGAATCCCTTTCTGGGTGACCGCGGGATCCGCCATCTTGCTGATCCTGATTTACACGCTGCGGGGTGGCATTCAGACGTTGGTTTGGACGGATCTTTTCCAGAGCGGCTTCCTGGTTCTCGGTGTTTTGCTGAGCATCGGGGCCTTGATGGTGGGCCTCGACTGGAGCCCGACGGACCTGTTCCGGAATCTCTCGCAGGGTCCCGAGACGACGGTCTTCAATGGCGACTGGCGATCCCCCGGGTTTTTCTGGAAGCAGTTGATGAGTGGTGCTGCCTTGGCCGTGGTCATGACTGGCCTCGACCAGAACAACATGCAGAAGACGCTTTCCTGCCGTACCTTGCCCGATGCCCAGAAGAACCTGTGGCTTTTCACGCCCGTCATGGTGGTGGTGACCCTTGCCATTCTCGTCTTGGGTGCACTGCTTTTCCGATTTGCTGAGATCCGCGGCATTCCCCTGCCCGCCCGCACCGACGAACTCTTTCCCCGCATTGCATTGGGATATCTCGGCACTCCGGCGGCGGTGGTTTTCGTGCTAGGCCTGACCGCGGCGACCTTCAACAGCGCCGACTCCGTGCTCACCTCGCTGACGACCAGTTTTTGTGTCGATTTTCTTGGCTTCGAAAAACGGCCAGAGCTGTCCGAAGCGGCACGGGGGCGCATCCGCCGACAAGTGCATACGGCGTTTGCGGGCGTGATGTTCCTCACGTTGTTGATCCTGCGATCCTTGGCTTCCCAATTTGCGGTCATCGATTTGGTTCTCAAGCTGGCCAGTTACACCTATGGACCGCTCTTGGGTTTCTTCTCTCTAGGCCTGGCGACCCGAATCCGGATCACCGGAAAACCCCTGCCTTGGATCGCCGTTGCGTCCATCGCCCTTTGTGCGCTTTTGGATTATCAGTCGGCATCGTGGTTCCACGGTTATCGATTTGGCTTTGAATTGCTCCTGCTCAACGCGTTGCTGACTATTGTGGGCGCTTTGATTTTCGCTCGAGCAACAAAGTTCGCCTCTTCCCGGTGAACAGGCCGAGCCCTTCACTCCTTTCGAACCCATGAATGCACCCTGCCGCGTCTGCCACCTCGAGGGGTTGTCGGTCGTGATCGACCTTGGTCTGCAACCCTGTGGAGAACGGTTGCTGGAACCCTATGAATTGGGAGATCCGGAACCTCGACAACCCATGCGGCTGGCCTTTTGTCCCCACTGCCGAATCCTTCAGCGTACCGACCCAACGGCCGACGGGATTGTGACTGCCGCATCCAACACATCGTCACCGTCCGAACTCGCTGAAACCGATTCTCTGAAGCATTTCCTGAGCGGGCTGAAAGCCGCCTTGGACCCCCAGGGGGCAGCGTCGGTCCAGTTGCCCCAGGTCGCAGAATTGGCCTCCGGAAGGCTCTTTGAAATCCTCCACCCACGGCACTCTCTCCTTCTGAGCGTCGATGGCTTGCAGGAACAACTCCACTGGCATGATCTGGAAGCCTTCCAAGTCGAGCAATGCCCGGCGGCCAGCAGCCAGTTGCGAGTCTTCATCGGGCACCGAGGGGTCTTTCCGGTGGGCGATTCCGTGTCACACAGGATCCAATCTGAGCAAACGATGGGATTGGGCACTTGGGCTTTCTGGCAAGACTTCGGCCAACGCGCGGCCGCTTTTCGTGAGCAACTGCTCCACGAAATTCGCGAAATCCGCGGCGCAGGACAGCGTCTTTGCGGTTACGGCGCCTCGCCCAGCGGCAGCTTGCTGCTGAACTTTTGCAGTTTGGGTCGCGATGGATTCGATGCCATCGACTTTGTACTCGATCCCTCCGGAGCCGGTCGAGGGCGCATCACTCCGGGAAGCCATTTGGCCATCTTGCCGGTGGAAGAATTGGAAAAGCGTTTCATCAAGGTGGTCCTGATCTTGGATCCCAACCTTGCAGCCGACGCTGAGCGTCAGACCGATACGTGGCGCCAGCAAGGTGGTCGAATCCTTAACCCGTGGGAGTCTTCCGCTCTCATCAGAAAAAAAGTGCAGAACGTCTGAGGAGCGCCATTCTTCCCCAATGGCCAATGTGATTGTACGCCCCCCGTGGCATCTGCCTGACAGTGCCATCACCCCTGAATCCATCTACCATCGGCGACGCGATTTCCTGCGGGCGATGGGTTTCATCGGCGGCGGTTTGGCGGTCGGTCTGCCAGCCTTGGCTCAATCGACCAATACGGCCAAGGCATCCGGATTCACGGCAGGCAAACGCAATCCCGACTACAACCCCTCCAGCCGCCTCTCGGATGAGAATGCGGCCACTGGGTATAACAACTACTACGAGTTCAGCACCACCAAGACGCGTGTTAAGGAACTAGTGGGCCGGTTCCGCACTGACCCGTGGACCTTGGAAGTGAACGGGTTGTGCGAAAATCCCTTGAAGCTGGGTCTGCCAGACCTTCTTCATGGGTTCTCTCAGGAAGAGCGCGTCTACCGGTTCCGCTGTGTGGAAGCCTGGTCGATGGTAGTTCCCTGGAACGGCTTCCCCTTGGCGGACCTCATTGCCAAGGCCAAGCCCAAACCGGAGGCCAAGTTTCTCGCCTTCACCACGGTTCTCCGGCCTGAGGAAATGCCCGGTGTCGCGAGACTTGCCGATTATCCTTGGCCGTACACCGAAGGGTTGCGTTTGGACGAAGCCCTGCATCCGCTGACGCTCGTGGCCACCGGGATTTACGGAAAGCCGCTTCCCAAGCAGAACGGAGCTCCGGTGCGTTTGGTGGTTCCGTGGAAGTACGGGTACAAGAGCATCAAGAGCATCGTCCGCATCGAGTTTACCAGCAAACAACCGTCGACCCTCTGGGAGACCCTCAATCCGCAGGAGTATCCCTTCGAGTCCAACGTCGATCCGCAGGTGCCGCATCCGCGTTGGAGTCAGGCCTCAGAGCGAGTCGTAGATACCGGCGATCGCATCCCCACACAGTACCTCAACGGCTACGCCAACCTCGTCGCCAAGCTGTATCCGAACCGGAAGGTTTGAACCCTCCGCATGCCCGACACCCTTCCCATTGAGACCACGGATCCGATCAACGCCCGCATCCTCGCGGTCAGCGAAGACCGCATCCAAGGTTACCCGCGCGATCCGATGGGTGAAATCGGACGCTTGGCCCACCTTCCGGCTGAAACCGTTCGGGTGCGCCTGCAGGCCATGCTTCGGGCGGGTGTGATCCGCCGCATTCGGCAAACACTCTTGGCCACCAGTTTAGCGGAGGGTGCTCTCTGCGCTTGGCAGGTGCCTGCCGATCGCTTGGACAGCGCCTTCGACACGCTCTTCCAAAAAGACCCTTTCAGCGGGCACGTCGTCTTGCGTTCCACGGACGCAGCCACTCCGGGTTCCAACTACAAGCTGTGGACCACCCTCAAGGTGCCTCAAGGCTACTCCCTGGAAAAACACGCGGCCTATCTGGCGCGGACCATTGGCGCTGAGCATTACCGCCTGATGTCGGCCAAGAAACTCTTCGCCCTGGGGGTGGGTCACGTGCGACGCCGAGGCATGGAGCCGGGCGCCCGGGCCGATGAACCGGCTGAGTCGGTGGCTGTTCAAGTCACCCAACTCAGTGACACCGAATGGAAGGTGCTCACCGCATTGAAGCGTGAGTTCACTCCCGACGAATTGACGTTGGATTTATGGGCTGCCCGCGCTCGCGAAGCCGGCTTGTCTTTGGACGAATTCCACGCAGTCGCCGAGGAACTCAACCGGCGGAAGGTCATCGGGCGATTCAGCACCTTCCTCGAGCACGTCAAGCCCCTGGCCTCTGGAGAGCGAGTCACCAAGTTCAATGCCCTGTTTCACTGGGCTGTTCCTCCGGGCCTCGAAGAAGCCGCCGGAAAAGAGGTGGGCCGCCATTTCATCATGACCCACGCCTACTGGCGCGAGGGCGGCGCGGAGTTCCGCAACGTCAACGTCATGGGAGTGGCCCACGGCACCGACAAAGCCATGGTTCTGGCGCACAAAGCGGCCATCGACCAGCACTTGGTGGAGGCGGGCATACCGGTCGGATACACGAACGTTTTCTGGGGTGGCCGCAGCGAAATCAAGCCCAGCGAGATCTCACCGTTCGCCTACCGGGATTGGTGCCGCTCGGTGGGCATTGATCCCGTCAGCATGGCCGAGTGAGGCTGCGGTTCGAGGGTCGCGAGGCCCTGTGGGTTTCACCTCACCACGGTCGACTGCAACAGGGGCCAGTAGGCCTGAGCGGCCACCCAGGCGCTGATCAGGGCGGCCAGTACGAGTGAATGCCAGAATACGAAACGGAGGATCTTCCCTTCCTCACCGTGAGCCTTCACTGCGACCCCCGCGACCACAATGCTCTGGGCGTCGATCATCTTGCCCATCACACCGCCGGTGGAGTTGGCGGCGCACATCAGGTACGGGCTGAGCCCCAACTGCTCGGCAGTGATTCGTTGCAGCGATCCGAAAAGCACATTGGAAGCCGTGTCAGAGCCGGTCAGGGCCACACCGAGCCAACCGAGGAGGGTCCCGAAGAACGGATAGAAGACGCCGGTCTTGGCCAACGCCATTCCGAGCGTGGCGTCGGCACCGGACAGTTTGGTCACATTCCCCAGGGCCAGCATGGCGGCGATGGTCAGGAGTGACTGGCGGACCGCCATCAGAGTGTCCCACCAGACCCGCAGCAATTGTCTGGGTGAATACCCCATCAGCAACCCGCTGACCACGGCGGCCAGCCAAATGCCGGTCCCCGTGGCGGAAAGCACATTGAGTTTCAATTCCACCTTTTCGACCTTGGAAACCCGAACCACCGGCGGAGTTCGCATCACTTGCTGGTGGATACCCGGCACCGGAAAAGACGGTGAGGCCAGGCGATCCAGCGTCTCCTTCACAGGTCGAGTGCCCCAGGCGAAGATGGCGAGGGTCAGAATCAGCCAAGGCACCCAGGGTCTCCACCAACGCTTGCCGGAGGAGGATGCCGTCGCCTCGATGAGGGCCGGCGATTCTTTCCGCTGACGCCAGCGCAGCATCCACAGCACAGCCCCTAGGCTCACCAGAGCCGAAATGGAATCCACCAGCCAGGGTCCATGGTAATTGCTCACCAAGAACTGCATCACGGCAAAGGAGACTCCCGCCACCAAGGCCACCGGCCAGACCTCCCGAATACCGCGCCATCCGGCCATGGCACCGACGATCCAAAGGGGAATGATGGCCGAGAAGATAGGGAGTTGCCGGCCGGCCATCTGCGAGAGCTTCATCACGTCGAGGTCAGTGACTTGGGCCAGCGTCGTGATCGGGATGCCGATGCTGCCGAAGGCCACCGGAGCCGTATTGGCGATGAGGGACAGCCCACTGGCGTGGATTGGCGAGAATCCCAGTTGAAGCAACAAGGCCGCGGTGATGGCCACCGGAGCTCCAAAACCAGCCGCCCCCTCGATGAAGGCACCAAAACAGAAGGCGATGAGGATGACCTGGACCCGAGGATCGGGCGCTACCCGCATGAGTTGCCCCTTCAATTCCTGGAAAAGCCCCGACTTGACCGTGAGGGCATGCAGGAACATCACATTCAGCACGATCCAACCGATGGGAAATAATCCGTAGGCCCCTCCATAAGCGGCCGCCCCCAGCGCAGCCTGCACCGGCATCCCAAAGGCCAACAAAGCCACACCGAGGGCGGCCCCCAACGCCAGAAGCGCGGCTATCCCAACACGCAGGTGGCCCCATGCCACCAAGCCGAGCAACACGATGACCGGGATGGCTGCCACACCGGTGGAGAGCCATGGGTTGCCCAAAGGATCGAGAGGTTGCGGCCAAGGCATGGAAGTTCGTGGATTCTTAACCGAACGATCGGGTGACGGAAAGCCGCGAAAGCCTGAAACCCAGCCGTCCTTTCTTCGGTACACAGACACCGAATCATTGGCATCCAACATTTGCGCGACTCCCCAGTGACTGATACCGTGTCGACATAATACATGTCTGAGGACCTATCACCGCAGGGCAACCGGAGTAACCGACCAGGGGAACCCAAGATCCCCAACCAGAACTGGTTGATCTGGCCCGCCCTCATTTTGCTGGGGCTAGCTCTGGTCTTCTGGACTCGGCAGTCCCGTGGATCAAACGAGAAAAACCTCACGCCTCAAGAGTTCTTCCAGCTCATATCAACCAATCAGGTTCGTGGCGGTGTGATTGAGCTCCACCCGCAACAGGCATTGCAGGTCATACGGGGTTCCTACCAACCAGATTCTGGTAGTACCAATTTGGTGGCTTTCCATGTCGAATTGCAAATGACCGAACGTGTCCTGGAAGACCTGTATAAGGTCCACGGCTTCCGGTCCGTAGAGCGCTCCGGCAATTGGACAACATTCCTGATGAGCGCCGCTCCATTGATCCTGGGTGGCGTGCTCATCTGGTTCATCTTCCTGCGTCAAATCAAGGCCGCCGGCAAGGGAGCCCTCAGCTTCGGCAAGTCGAAGGCCCGCTTGCTCACCAAAGACCGCAACAAGACCACGTTCAAAGATGTCGCCGGTGTCGAGGAGGCCAAGGATGAGGTTTCGGAGTTGGTGGAATTCCTCCGCGATCCGAAGAAATTCCAGAAGCTCGGCGGTCGCATCCCCAAGG
>CAMATE010000106.1 GCA_945861075.1 Akkermansia muciniphila | reverse complement strand
GCCCCGCCGCTCACCGCCTTGCCCAACCCAGAATTCCCCAGCCGCAGAACCCCTCCCCATTTTCAGACAGGCTCTTAGCCCAAGGAGGCACGCCGTTCATCGCTCCAAGGGCTTGGGCGTACTCCGTGAAACGGTTCCGTAAAACGACTCGAACGAAACCCGTCCGGTCACTCCTCGGAACCTCGAGCCTGAAAAACAGTGGATCCGCGGACTTTTCCGGAAGCGACCTCGACCACGTAAGAGGCACCCGCCTTCAGGGGTTCCGCCGGAGACTTGGCGGCCGGTTGCAGTCCTTCAGGCGGCTGACCGTAAAGAAAACCCCTCGTGGGAGCCCCCTTGCCCTGCTTTTCCAGACGCCAAACCACCCGCCCGTTGGCCGTCGATTTTTCGGGCGGCACTTCGGAGACCACCAAGGAACTCAGCTCATAGTCCTGATCCAGCCCCACCACCACGGGCAACGCAGCCCCGGGGTCGGCCTGGCGCAGCGGGCGAAAGGAAACACTCACTTGAATAGCTTTGTGGCTGAACCAGTCGGTCAAGCGATACATCGGCACCGCAACGGCGGCGACCAGCAGCAGAGTTATTCCCCAGGTTTTGCGATCCACGATGGGACTGGACGTTCTCCACCCCCCGGCGCATTCGAAGGGATCTCAGGACTCATAAAATCCTCTGAGACAAAGCTGCCGACGCGAGTGGACCGACGACCTTGTACCATATTTGAATCCGCTTTAGCCCATGAGCCTTAAACGCTTCACCGTTGGATCCGGCCGCAAAACCAGTGCCTTCACACTGATTGAACTGCTGGTGGTCATCGCCATCATCGCCATCCTGGCGGGAATGCTCCTGCCAGCCCTCTCCAAGGCCAAGGAAAGCGCCAAGCGGATTTCCTGCGTGAACAACCTGCGTCAATTGAGCATCGCGACGACGCTCTACACGGGCGAAAACCAAGGGCAATACCCGGATCGCAATATGGGTCCGCGCTGGTGCGAGCGGCTGTGGCCCACCTTCCGTTCGGTGCAAATTCTGGTGTGCCCCAGCGACTTCGGTTCGGGCGGAAAAAACAAACCCGCCACCGCCGAGACTCGCACCAACCTGGTGGCCGACTCCGCTCCACGTTCCTACATCATCAACGGCTGGAACGACGTTCTGGAACGCCAAATGACCAGTGCCGGTGAAACCTTCAACATGGGCACGATCGTCAACAAAACCATCAACGAGAGTGTCATCGTCGAACCATCCGAGACCATCGTGTTCGGCGAGAAGCTCTATCCGATCGGTCATTACTTCATGGACCTGATGGAAGGCAATCTGGGTAACGACAACGAGGTGCTCAATCACGCGATGCACAACAGTGCGGTGCGTTCTGATCGGGGTGGTTCCCCTAATGGCGGTTCCAACTTCGCCTTCGCGGATGGCTCCACGCGCTACCTTCGTTACCGCAAGTCGCTCTCGCCGATCAACCTGTGGGCCATCACACCGCAGTGGCGGACCAACACCATGAACTAACCCGTAAGGGGGATTGAGTTCTTTTGGGCCTCGTGAGGGAGGCTTCTGCCGGATGCCCAAACCGTTGATCAGCGTCGGTCGCCGCGGCGGCTTTGGGGCTGCTCCTCCACAAAGCGGACACGGATTCCTGGAGCGACCCCAGGAGCACTCGGCGGGCGACCTGAAAACGGGCCAGACCCCGTGTTCGAACCGGATCGACTCAAGAACAGCGCCGCAATGGCCTGAGTGCATCCCACAGCAAAGAGGGCTGCAATCCACGGCCAACGTCCCCACCCCCGACCCCAGGACGCCCAGAGAATGGCGGACAAGACCACCAACGCGTCGCCGGCGATCAATGCAGGCACAATCCAACCCGGGATAGCAGACCCGCCCAGCACTGGCATCGGTTGAGGCTGTGATCCTGGGAGCGTCCCAGTCACCGGAGCTGCGAGAACCGCTTTGGGCATCTCAGCCGGCACCGTCAGCGGGATCACCGGCTCGGACGGCACAACCTGCGGAGCCGGGGCGAGCGTTTCAGAAATCGGTGTCGGTGATACCGCTGCGGGCACGACCGCCGATGGGGTTACCTCCGCTGGCGTGGCCTCCACGGGCGTGACCGTGGACACCGGTTCAGGCTGGGCTGGCAACTGTGTGGGCTCAGCGGCCTTGAACGGAGTCAGACCGGGGGCTTTCACAGCTCCCCGGTCGGTCTCTTCTTGTAGCAAACTGGCCAATCCGCGCCCCAGCGCTGGTTTCGACATACGAGGACCAAATCGTTCGACCAGCCGGGTCTGGCTTCAACCAGTTTCCGCACGTTTTTTACCGAGTGTCGCCCGGACGGATTCCCCACTGGAAAGGATCTTCGTCCATCAAGAGCAACGTCGCCTCTGCGGTGACATGGGCGGTGCCGGTCACCACAGGCAAGACACGACCGCGCGCACGGTCCTCCCACTGGTACTCGCCTTGAAAGGAACTGCCCAGAATACCTTCCTGGATCCAAACCTGTCCTGGCGCGAGTATTTCATCCGCCGCCAAACAGGCCAACTTGGCACTGGTGCCTGTCCCGCAGGGCGATCGGTCGTAAGCCTTGCCGGGACACAAGACGAAGTTGCGCGAGTGGCCGCCGCATCCGGGAGGGCCGAACAGTTCCACATGGTCCACTTCGGGAAACCCCTGTGCATTGACGGCCTGACGGATACGCCAGCTCACATCGGTCAGGGTCTCGACATTCTGGATGGACAGTTCCCACACCGGGGAGCGGACGAGAAAGAACCAATTGCCACCCCAAGCGACGTCTCCCAGAACGACTCCGATCCCCGGCACTTCCACCGAGACCGAAGCCTGCTGACGGTACGAGGCCACGTTGGCCACGGAGACCTTCCCGTCGGGATGCAAGGTGGCGGACACCGGCCCGACCGGTGTGTCGATCCGATGGGTTCCAGGTCGCACTCGACCCAGGTGAGCCAGAGTGATCATCAGGCCGATGGTGCCATGACCGCACATGCCCAACGGCCCCACATTGTTGAAGAAGATCACACCGAAGTCGCAGTCCGGGGCATGCGGCGCAACCAGCAGCGCACCCACGAGTACGTCGGACCCTCGCGGTTCATTGACCACCGCCGAGCGGAATGGATCAAACTGGCTGCTCAGGCGTTGAACACGTTCCGACAACGGACCCGTTCCCAAATCCGGCCCACCGGAGATCACCACGCGGGTGGGTTCGCCTCCGGTATGGGAGTCCACGACCTGAATGCGATGAAGGTTTGCCATTGGATTTGCGATTCAAGCGATGTTCGGGTTCTAGCGTCTTGGACAGGCCGGCCGGCCGTTCGGCAAGCTCGGCACAGTCCATCACGCAGAGCCCGCGGCAGAAGGATCGGGCCGGAGCGGGCGCCTCAATTGACGGAACAAGAGGTGGAGCGCCTGTTGGCCCGTGGTGAATTTGAAGGTCTCCCGATCGAAGCGGTTGAGGCGCTGCACCGCTTCCGTGCCGTCGGGTCCGGCCAGCGCCATCCACACCGTGCCAACGGGTTTATCCGGAGTGCCGCCCGACGGTCCGGCGATCCCGGTCACCGACAGCGCCCAGTCGGCGCCTGAAACCCGGCGGGCTCCCTCGGCCATTTCCCGCGCCACGGCTTCACTCACCGCCCCAAACTCCCGCAACGATTCTTCACGCACTCCCAGGGTTCGCACCTTCGCGGCATTGGCGTAGGTGACATAGCCGGCCAGAAAGGCCGCTGAAGCCCCCGGAATATTGGTGATGCGATGGGCGATGTGACCCCCGGTACAACTCTCGGCCAGCGCGAGTGTCTGCCCCCGTTGGGTCAAGCCACGAACGATCACACCTTCGAGCACTTCGTCTTGCTCGCCGAAGACGGCGTCGCCTGCCAACCGTCGGGTGATGGCTTCGGCCTCGGCCACCACCGCCGCCGCATCGCCCCCGCGCGCCACGAACCGCACGTCCACCTCGCCGACCCGGGCGCAGAATCCCAGATCCATCCCACCGCTGGTGAGGTGCTGGAGCGGTGCCGAGATCAGTTCCTCCATGTTGGATTCACCAATGCCCGCGGTCTTGAGGGTGCGACAGACGAACCCTGTTTCGTGGGGAAATTCACGACTCATCCACGGCAAGACCTCTTGATCAAACATGGGGCGCAGCTCGCGCGGTGGTCCCGGCAACATGACCAACCACGACCGCCGCCCCTCGGCTCGGAACGGATTCGGCGAGGCTTCAATCATCAGACCCGGGGCCGTTCCCTGGCGATTGGGCACCACGATCGCCCCTTGCGGGACCATGGCTTCCACCCGGGTGCGCGGCGGAACCGGCCGACCACGCGATTGGAAAAACCCCTGGATGGATTCGCTGACGGCGGCATCGAACACCAGCGTGCGCCCCAACAATTCGGCGATACGCTCGCGGGTGATGTCGTCGCAAGTGGGGCCTAGCCCGCCGGTGGTGATCACCAAGTCGGCCCGGCCCAATCCTTCACGCACCGCTTGCTGGATGTCTTCACCCCGATCGGACACCAACACCTGACGGGCCACCGTGTACCCCGCTTGGGTCAACCGCGAACACAACCATTGCTGATGGGTGTTCAGGATGCGGCCCAGCAGCAATTCGGAGCCGGTGTTGATGATCTCGATGGTCACGGCGCCGAAGGTGGCTTCAAAAGCCGCAAAGGCCAATTCAGGACGCCCAGAAAACTCTGGAATGGCCTTCCAGACTCAACTCATCACCGCGACGCGCGGCCAGATGGGCTTCAGGTCTTCGTCGGCCAGCGCCATCATGCGAAACTCGATGGGATCTCCCACTTCCAGGGTTTGTTGAAAACGCTGCCAGGCCTCGTCCTCTCGACCCATTTGCGCCAAGTAGCAGGCCAGATTGTAATAAAGGATGGGCTCCTTGGGGAACCGTTCGATCGCCGGTTCCAACAGACCGAAGGCTTTGGCGATGGACCCTCCGGTGTGTCGACGGGCCGCATAGGAACGGTGAATCCAACTCTCCACCGCATTCGGGTAGTGGGTCCATTGGGCATTGGCCACCATCCACGCCTCGTCCCAACGCCGCAAAACCGAGCAAGCCGACCAATGCACCGTGAGGACATCCAGTCGCTGGCGATAGACATCGGGAATGCGGTCCAACTCCACCAAGGCTTCGATGGGATTGCCCAACATCAGCCAACCCTCTGCAGACTCCTGATGATGCCGGAACGGCAGCGGAATCGCATGGATCGGAGCAGGTTTCATGAATCCCTCAAGGAACGCCGGTCAGTCAACAAAGGCAAACTCATTGGCCGCCAAGAGCACTTGGGCGTACTGCTCCCACGGACCCAACGGCTTCGGGCGTTCCTTCGGCGCTTTCTTGTCGGCCGGTTTGGGCTCGTCGGCGACGGGTTCCAGCGGAGGCGGAACGGGCGTCTGTTTCAGGAACTCGCGAGCCGCGGCCAGTTCTCGCCGCGTCGGAGCCCGCTGAAAGGCCAGCGCGTAGAGGCGCTTCACCCGCGCATCGCCGTCGAGGGATTTCACGTCCGGACGCTCGAGAATGGCTCGGGCCTGCTCGGCCACAAAGCTGCTGTTCAACCAGAAGAGTGCCTGCTGCGGCACGCTGGTTTGGAAGCGACCCGCCGAGGAAGTGTCCGGGCTGGCGAAGTCGAAGGACCTCAGGATTCCCGGCAGGTTCTGACGGTCGATGTAACCGTAGAGCGTGCGTCGCAGAGCCGGCTTGTCGGTGTCGTAAATGCTGACCGCGAGCCCGCCCACCTTGGGGTCCAGGTTTCCGGATACCGCCAGCAACCCATCGCGCATGGATTCGAAATCGGTGCGCTGACGATTCATGCGCCAGAAGAGAGTGTTGCCCGGATCGACCTTTTGGGCCTTGGCCAACGCCTTGCGTGAGACACCTGCAGCCTCGGGATCGCTCGATTGCCGATACGTCGCCGAAAGCAGCATCTCGCGGTGAAGAGCCTTCAGGGACCACCCCTGTTGGATCCAATGAACCGCCAGATAGTCCAGCAACTCCGGATGGCTTGGCGGATCGGTGCGCACTCCGAAGTCGCTCGGGGTTTTGACGAGCGGGGTTCCGAAGTGGCGCATCCACACCCGGTTGACCATCACACGAGCCGTCAGGGGATTCTCGGGCGAGGCCACGGACCGGGCGAACTCGAGCCGACCGCTGCCTTGAGTAAACGGCTTACGATTGGGGCCGGCCACAATGCCCAACTGCTGACGAGGCACCTTCGGCCCGTGATTGCCCGGATTGCCGCGCTTGAAGATCACGGGTTCCGAGATGCTGGCATTGTCCATCATGGCCATGGCCCGCAAGGGCGCTCCCGGATGCATGGAATCGAGCTCATCGAGCTTGCGCTTGAGCGCCCGGCTCTTCTGGGCCACCGGCGTGTCGAAGAACCGGTCGATGCCGCCCAGCGCCCCCTGAATGGGCGAATCGCCCGCATACAACACTTGCCGCAATTCCTCCGCCGCCGCGTCAGGCAAGGCCTTGGGATCTGGCTTGCCGTCCTTTTTCGCGTTAGCCACAGCGGCTTTCCACTCGGTGTCGATCTGATTGAAAACTTGTCCGTAGCGAGCCGTCATCGCCGCCAAATTGGTGGGGAACCACCCTTTGAAATCAGCCACCAAGCGGGTGTTGATCGCCTGCCCCTGCCACCGACCCGCGGCCAACTCCTCGGCGATCTTCGGAGCTCGCGATGCAAAGTCATTGGTCCCCAAGGCCGCCCAGGCAAAGAAAGGGCCAAACACCGGATGGGGAGATTTCTTGAGGGATTCCAATCGCCCTTTCCACGCACCGACCAAACCCGGATCCAAGCTCCGCTGCCGGGCCAGGCTTTCCTGGGCGCTGCCCTCGAGCACGGTGCTCTCCTGGGCCGTGAGCAGGTAATCACCGATCTTCGTGCGCAGCTTCTGGATCACCGCCGCGGTTTGCTCCGCCCGATAGTCGTCGAGGTCCTTGCGACGCTTGGCCAATTCCTTGTCGTAGTCGGCCGCTTGCTGACGGTCGGGATTCTCGCCCACCAAGGGTTTGGGATCGGGTTCGTGGCTGTTGGAGAAGAGACCGTAGAGCGAGTAATAATCGGCCGTGGGGATGGGATCGAACTTGTGGTCGTGGCAGCGGGCGCACTGAACGGTGAGCCCCATGAGTCCGCGGGTGGTCACGTCGATCCGGTCGTCGATGATGTCCGGCTGATTATTGAGAAACCGACGCCCCAGGGTCAGGAACCCCATGGCGGCCAAGGGCTTGCGATCGGTCTCGGTGGCCACCTGGTCTCCGGCCAACTGCTCGATAATGAACCGGTCATAGGGCAGATCGCGGTTGAAGGCGTCGACCACCCAGTCGCGGTAGGTGTGGCTGTAGGGGTAGCGACGCTCCTCCTCGAAGACGTAGCCCTTGCTGTCGGCATAGCGAGCCACATCCAACCAATGCCGGCCCCAGCGCTCCCCGTAGGCCTTTGAGGCGAGCAATCGATCCACCACCCGCGAGTAAGCCTGCTCGGAGCGATCCTTCAGGAAGGATTCCATTTCTTCCGGCGTCGGTGGCAAACCAGTCAAATCATGGGTGGCACGGCGGAGCAGCGTGCGGCGATCAGCCTCCGGAGTGGGCGTCAGGCCCTTGGCCTCCAGGGCAGCCAGGACGAACCAGTCCATGCCGGTGCGAGGCCAGGAGGACTTGCGGACCGTCGGTTGGGCCGACAGGCGCGGGGCTTGGAACGCCCAATGGCGGGCAGCCGGATCGGGCTTGGCCGCGGTGGGAGCGCCGGTCCGTGGATCCGGTGCTCCGGCGCGGACCCAGGCCTCGAGGTCGGCGATTTGTTCTGGCTTCAAAGCCCCGCCCTTGGGAGGCATGACCTTCACGTCCGCCGCCGTCCCCTTCACCACCTGGATCAATAGGCTGGTCTCCGGTTTGCCAGGCATGATCGAGGGGGATCCGGACGCCCCGCCCTTTTCCCAACCTGCCTTGAAATCCAAGCGCAACCCGCCCTTGAGCGATTCGGACTGGGCGCTGTGACATTCGTAGCAACGCTCGACCAGGACTGGACGGATGCGGTTCTCGAAGAACTCCACCGAGGCCGGGTCGGCCGCGGCCAGCCCGAGGGCGGGCAAAGCACCGCAGGCGATCCGCAGCAGCAGCACCGCGGGCAGGTTGAAAAGTCGCATCATGAGCAAGGTCTCCCCCTAGACTTGCCGGCGGATTCCGAAAGTCAAAACGGACTTCGACTCACCGGTATTCAGCCGGCCACGAAAAACCATTGCCCCGGCGGCGCTCACGATGGCCCTCTTTCACCGCATGATGCGCGGATTACTGCTCGTTTTATGGCTGGGAGTGCTCATCGGTCGGGCTCAGGTTCCCGATCCCCTCTGGGGTAGTTCGGCGCGACTGGAACGAATCCGGGCATTGATCCCGCAACTCGACGCCCTCTACGAGGCGCACGCCACCTCCAACCACATCCCGGGGCATATCTGGGGCTTGGTGGTCGACGGCCGACTGCTGCATGTGCGGGCTGCCGGGATGGCCCGCGTCGAGCCCGATCAACCGGTCACTCCGGCCACGCAGTTCCGGATCGCTTCCATGTCAAAAAGCGTGACGGCAGCGGCCGTCCTGCAATTGCGGGATGCGGGTAAACTCTCCCTCGAAGACCCGGTTTCGAAGCACTTGCCCGAGTTCCGCACCGTGCAGCCCGCCACCCCGGACTCCCCGACCCTCACCGTGCGGCACCTGCTCCGGATGTCGGGCGGATTCCCACAAGACGACCCGTGGGGTGATCGCAAACTCGCCGAGACCGACGCCCAGCTGGACGCCTTGGTAACACGAGGCCTAACCGCCGCCTCGCCCACGGGGACCCGCTGGGAATACAGCAACCTGGGCTATGCGCTGCTGGGCCGAATCGTGACCCGCGTGGCCCGAGAGCCCTATCAGGCCTACATCACCCGTCGGATCCTCAAGCCACTGGGCATGACCAATACGGTCTATGAGTGGGACAAGGTTCCCGCCGATCCCGCCAATCCATTGGCGCTGGGATACCGTTGGGAAGACGAGCGTTGGAAACCCGAACCCATGCTGCACGACGGCAGTTGGGGCGCCATGGGCGGACTCATCACCACCCTCGAAGACTTCGCCCGCTATTCGGCCTTCCACCTCGATGCCTGGCCTCCGCGCGACGGCACCGACACCGGCCCGCTGAAACGCGCTACTCGGCGGGAAATGCACCGCCCGTGGGAAGTGATTTCAGTGGTGCAAGATCTCCACGACTCCGAAGGGCATTCCGTGGCGCGGGTGGCGGGCTACAGCGCCGGATTGAGTTGGAACCAGGATCAGCGCGGCCTCATTTGGGTGCGTCATGCCGGCGGGCTCCCGGGCTTTGGCAGCGAATTCCGCTTCCTGCCCGACCACGGCATCGCCCTGATCGCCTTCGCCAACCGCACGTACGCGCCCATGAGCGCTGTCAACCACAAGGCCATGGAGCTCCTCATCAACGAGGCGAAAATTCCCACCCGGCCGGCCGAGGGCCATCCGACCCTCTTCCGTCGGGCCGAGGAACTGGCCACCTTGCTGACCCGCGATTGGACGCCCGAAGCCTTGCACGCCGCCCTCGCTCCGAACGTGTTCCTAGACCACAGCCTCGAGACCTGGCGCCGCGAAACCCGCGCGCTCCTCGAACAAATTGGCCCCATCCGCGACCGGTCTCCCCTGATCCCGGACAACCGACTCCGCGGCCGCTTCCGCCTCATCGGTGAAACCCGCAGCCTGGAGGTCTTCCTCACCCTGACCCCCGAAGCCACCCCGCGAATCCAGGAGATTAAACTCACCCTTCAGGCCAAACCGTGAACCTCTCCACACGACTTGGCTGACCGAGGTGGCTGGGATCGATCATGGCCTCAAGGGTTTCCACCCTGTCGGCGCCAATCGTTGTCGGTGTAGGACCTCCAGGTTCGGTTGGTCTTCACCGCTTCGGCATGGCCATCTGCGTAGGTAATATTGGCCAACTGACCGGGATGCCGCCCCAACATGCGCGCCTGCTGCTGTGCCGACGACGCATCGTCAAAGGCCCACGGTTGCGGGTACATGCCGCCGCGGGAGGGCGTTCCGTTGGCCCGACCGGCATCCCCCAGCACGATGAACTGCGACGGTTTTCGGAATGAGGAAGGCGGGGTCGTTTCGTTGAACCCAAAATCCGGATTGGCCAAAAACCAGGCCTGCTGGGAGGCGTTCTCGAGATTGGCCTCGTTGTGGTTGTTGCCGTAGTCGGTGGTGAACCACGCCCCGGCCTTCGGCAGGTCCCACTTGGGACCATTCGGGCATCGGAACACATTGGTCGCGCCACCGAGGAGCGGGATGAGCACCTGACGGTAGGAGTAAGGTGCTCGAGCCTCGAACGTATCCGGGGTCCCGGAAGGAGCCGTGCGTTCGGTGACATGGTTGGGGTATCGGTCCTGATTGTCCTGAAGGTACAGGAGATAGCCGATGCCGATCTGCCGAACATTGCTCAGGCACTGAACCCGCTTGGCGGTGGATTTGGCCCGGGCTAGCGCCGGTAACAGCATTCCGGCGAGGATCGCGATGATCGCGATGACCACCAG
>CAMATE010000105.1 GCA_945861075.1 Akkermansia muciniphila | reverse complement strand
GGGGGGGGGGTGGTGCTGGGCGCTTGGCGGCAAGGGGGGCGCTCCGGGTAGGGGCTGGGTTGGTGACCGTGGGATGCCCAGGGACGGCGTTGCTGGAAAATGCATGCCGGTTGGATGCGGTGATGATCGCTACTGTGGATTCTGGTAGGGAATTGAGCTCGTTTCTCGAGGATCCTCGGGTGAATGCTCTGTGTCTGGGACCCGGATTGGGACTGGAACGGTCTCGGGAATTGGTGCCGGTCGCGTTGAATGCCAAGATCGCTACGCTCTTGGATGCGGATGCGCTGAGCGCGTTTGCCGCTCGTCCTGAGGAGCTTTTCGGGTTGTTGCACTCCAGATGCTTGCTGACGCCACATTTCGGTGAATTTGGCCGGATTTTTCCGGAATTAGGTTCGAAATTGAAGGCGCTGGAGGCTCGTAGGGATTCAGCTTTTCCCGATGCCTTCGGTTTGCGGGGTGAGGTTGTGCAATCAGCGGCAAAACGGTGCGGATGCACGGTGCTCCTCAAAGGCACGGGCACTTGGATCGGATCGCCGGATGGACGTCTGTTCTGTGTGAGTGCACCTGAAGATGGATCCGCAGCCTGGTTGGCGACCGCGGGATCCGGAGATGTCTTGGCTGGGTTTTGTACCGGTCTGATGGCTCGGGGTATGGATCCGATGCTTGCTGGCGAAGTTGGTGTGCGATTGCACCTGGAATGCGGTCGCTCTTTGGGGCCAGGTTTAATCGCTGACGACCTTCCCGAAGCCTTACCTGCGGTCCTTAGATCGATCGGATGCGGTCCAATTTAGCCAACCACTCAGTTGGGAGACCCGGTGTGGCGCGACGGATTCTTTCGCAAGAAAAGGCGAGATCGATGAGCGGGCTATGCTGAGGTTCGCGCTCGAGGTCCGTGACGAGCGAACAAAGGAGCTTTTGGGGAAGAGAGAGCAGCCAGCAGGACCGATCCAACGGAATCATTCCAGTCTATGTCGGCTGATTTTTGTGAAGCTGCTCTGGCGAGCCGTAAAATTCGTGCATCCAATTCTGCAATTGCGGCGGATAATCTGAAAACAAGAGCGTTCGACAACATGCAACCCCACCCAGAATCTCGCACACCGATCCCGTTCCCGGGCGGACCCGCGATTCGATCGGGAGGTTCCGTTGACTCTGGACAATCTGTTGGCGCAAGGAATTCGGCTAGCTCAGGTGATTCGGCCGGCTTAGGGCCATTGATTCGAGCGTGTCAGGACGATGCTTTGGATACTGGCGACGACGTTCGCCTGATTGCGCAAATTGCTGACGGTCAGTCCGGTGCGTTGTCAGAACTGTATCGGCGGCGTGGCGGTGCTCTTTTTCGGTTTCTTCAGCGAATTTTGGGAGATGCCCCCGATACCGAAGAAATTTTGCAGGATACTTTCGTGGCCATCTGGCGCCGCGCCGGAGGATACGAACCATCCAAATCAGGCCCTCTGACTTGGATGATCATGATTGCCAGAGGATTGGCGTTAGATCGGCTGAGACAACGCACCCGCCGGCTTTCGGGTTTGGAACGTCTCAAGGCCGACGATTCCGTGGATGAGGTGTCCGCCGATACAGCCTATTCCCACCTCGCCGCCGATGAGCAATCCCGCCGCCTGGGTTCTGCTCTGGGTTCTTTGCCCGAAAATCAGCGAACCGCCATCGAATTGGCCTTTTATCGAGGATGCACCCAAGACGAGATCGCTCGGGTTACCGGCGAACCCTTGGGCACCATCAAGGCCCGAATCCGACGTGGGATGTTGTCCCTGCGTCTCCGACTCCAAAATCGCCATGAATGATTCCACCCAGCGCGTGATCGTTGGCTCCGAGGAGCAGGCCAGTCTTTATGTGCTGAACCTCCTGAATATCCACGATCAGCAACTCTTCGAGGCCCAGCTTCGACGGGATGCGGATCTTCGTGGAGTGGTCCGGGGATTGCAGGCCGGTCTGGAAGCCGAGGTGTTTGCCGATCCTGCCCCACCGGCCCCGGCTCGCATTTGGGGCAAAATTCTCGAGCGTACCCGAATGGACGGAGCCCAGGTGCTGGTTTTCCCCAAACCGCTGTTTCGCAGGGTTCAGCAGTTGTCAGCTTTGGCTGCCTCTCTAATTTTGGGGGCCATCCTCCACTCTTGGTGGCTGACCGTTCGTAATCCAGCTATGATTTTTGCCAGGTTGGATAGCCATTCAGGGCGAGGCGGTTCCGTTTCGTCGGTTTCTGGGGCTCCCGGTGTTGATGGAAATCCTGAGGTATCGATGATTGCCTCGACGGCTTCCAAAGGCGGGCTTGGGTCCAGCAATGTTTCGGAAAGTGGTTCCAGCATTGAGACGGTGGGCACCGGCCGTGACGTTGGTTTGGACGAGACACCAATCGATACCGAGCACCCTCTTGAGGCCGTGAATGCCGCGTTGCAGGGAAAGGTTCGGGCTTTGAACGCGCAGTTGGCCGAACTCACCCAATCGTTGAATCAGGCGACGGTCATTCCTTCGGGAGTGAGTCGGATTCATGTATTCTCGCTCGGTCAGCAAGAACCTCCCACGGGGATGCCTTCTCAATTGACGGAAGGCGCCGGACGCACCAACAGCCTGGCCGAGTCATTGGCACGGATGGCTGGGGAGCGGATGGCCATAGCCTTGAACACCACCGCGAGTTCCGCTTTGACGATGGACGGGGCCGCCCGTTTCGGATCTCCAGGTGTCGCCAGCACTTCAGGGCAAGGTGCGGCGGATTCTGTCGGCAAAGTCGCTTTGGTGCCTGCCCAACCGGCTCCCGTTGAAGTCTCAACTTCGGGGCTTCCAAACCTCACGACTTCTCTAGTCTCCGATCCGATCTTGGCCAGCAGAGCCTCAGCCCGATCTGCCTCAGCGGGAATCACCCCGATTGTCTTCAGTGCTCCGGACACCGGGTTGTACGCTGTGGCCGTGCCCTCCGCACCACCCACCGGTCAGTATCAACTTTGGAGTCGCGCCTCGGATGGAACGGTATCCAGCCTGGGTGTGCTCACACCGTCGTTGAGCCCGGTTTCGGTCGTCACTTTCGAACGCAGTTCGGCCGAAGGATTGTTTATGTCCCTCGAGCCGATCGGCGGTTCATTCCAACCCTCCGGCCCTCTGGTCGGAGCCCAAAATCCAGTGCTTCCAGGATTAGGGCGTCCATGAAATGGTCCCTGCAGTCTGACATGGAGGCATCGCATCCACCCATTCCGTTGAACCTATGAAATTCATGAAACTCCCAATCCGATGTCTGCTCGCTGTGGTGTTCGCCGTCGGAGCGATGCTGGCGGTCCGTGCCCAACAGTCCAACGGGACCAAGGCCGCGGCGCGCATTTCAGGTATCCGGTCGGTGCAAACCAACCTGCTCGTCACCGTTCAGGTTCCGCCTGGATCCCGACGGATCACTCTCCAATCCCGCCCGAGGATCGGTGGAGGCACCTGGAAGCCGCGAGCTGTCTTGAATCCGACCAACGACCTTCCGGAGGTCACGATGACCGTCGCAGCTATGGAGGTCAGTGAGGTGATGCGTGTGGTGACCGACGACGTGCTCTCACTCGGTGTGCCCACTCAGTTTTTTCAGGGCAGCGAAAAGGTGGCGCCGCAAATCAGTCCCAGCCAACCGACGCAACCCGGTGGTTCCAATATCGCTGTGAACGAGGTGGCTGTTCCCGGCCAAACCGTGGCTGACAGGACGGCGACCAGCACAACGGTTCAGGAATCCGATATCTGGAAGTTTTCGGGCAATACCCTCTATTTCTTCAACCAGCAGCGTGGGTTGCAGGTGATTGATGTCACCCGTCCGGCCAGCCCGGTGATCCGGGGCACGCTTCCGATCGTTGCTCGCGGTGAGCAGTTGTATGTGTTGCCCGCCGGTGTGCCGTCAGGCGAATGGCTTGCGCTGCTCACCCAGCCCGAATGCCGGTGGGACGCGACGGAGATCTTGCTGGTCCAATCCACCGATCGTGGACCGCAGGAAGGCGCTCGAGTGGTATTGCCGGGATACCCGGTCGAAAGCCGCCTCGTCGGGAACGTTTTGGTGGTGGCCAGTCAGGGCTGGACCAATCGCCCGGTTTCTCCCACGGATCCTCAAGGCCCCAGCGTTTACGAGTCTCTCACTTGGGTCAGCGCCATCGATTTGGCCAATCCATCCAAACCCGCGCTGCGGTCCAGTGTGGAGTTCAAGGCCATCGCTCAAGCCATCCACGCAACCGACGCGTTCCTGTTCCTGGCCACGACTCAAGATTCCGGGGGGGCAATGGATCCGGCCAATCCCAAGGAGTACTTGCCACCGACCTACCGCGTGACCGTCTTCGACATCGCCGATCCGTCTGGGGCCATTCGCCAAGTGGGAACCTTCAACACCGCAGGTCGCGTGTCCGACAAATTCAAATTCGGACTGAATGGTTACGTGCTGAGCGTTGTTTCCCAGATAGATGCCCGTTGGCGCTCCAGCGGAGTGGTGGATCCGTCGGTGGTGAGCCTCGAAACGTTTTCGCTTCAAAACCCAGCCAAGCCGGAACGGTTGGCACGCCTGAACTTGGTGACCAACGAGTCGGTGTTCGCCACCCGCTATGATGGATCCCGCGCTTATGTGGTGACCTTCCGTCGCGTGGATCCGCTGTGGATCGTCGATCTCTCCGATCCCAAAGCCCCCAAGATTCGGGGTGAATTGGAAGTGCCCGGATGGTCCACCTACATCGAGCCCATGGGTGATCGCTTGATCGCCATGGGGGTTGAATTGGGACGGGCAGCGGTTTCCCTCTTTGATGTGTCCAATCCGGACGCTCCGAAGTTGGCCGCCAAAGTGTTCCTCGGGGATGGTTGGTCTTGGAGTGAGGCCAATGCCGACGAGAAAGCCTTCCGCGTCTTCCCAGATCAGGGGCTGGCATTGCTCCCGTGGCATGGTCGTAAGGGAACGAACGGATGGTTCCAAGGGGTCCAGTTGCTCGATTTCACCCGCGACTCCCTGAAGCTTCGCGGCACCATCGACCACGACTCTGCGGCCCGCCGTGCGGTTCTCTTGGACAACCATGTGTTGAGTCTTTCGGGCGGCGAGTTGGTTTCGGCCACCATTGCTGATCGCGATCATCCGGAAGTGCGGTCGGTGTTGGCTCTCTCGGAGTCGGTCGACCAACTCTTCGTCCAGGGCAACCGCATGATCCAGATCTCGAAAGGTTCGTGGGACGCGTCGCTTCAGGCTCAAACCGCACCGCGCTTGCGACTGAGTTTGTCCTCGGATCCGGATACCGCCATCAGCTCATTGACCCTCACAAATCTGCCTCTGGTGGGTGCCGATCTGAAAGACGGGCGCCTCTACCTGCTGCACCGTGGGCCGGACACCTACCGCGTCGACAATGCCGGCACCACCAATGAAGTCTGGAACACGATTCCGGGAGAGACATTGCTCCAAGTTGTCGCCATCCAGGGCGACGGCCTGGAAATCGTGGGCCGATCGGCTCCTTCCAAATTCTCAGCCGTCAGTTGGGGGCAATATTCCGCCTACTGGCCGACGCCGCAGTCACTGGTTTGGGTTCAAGACGGTGGCTACATTTCAGGGCTGTGGATGCGGGGCGGCATGATGGTGGGTGGGGACATGATGATCGCCCCAGGGCGCGGATGGTGGTTCGGTGGTGGCGGCACCCGCTGGTTGGTTGCGAATGTGACCCAACCGGAGCGGCCTCTCTTCGTGGGTGATTACCTCTTGGGTGAATCGGGTTCCGTGAGCGCTCTTTCGGTTCAAGGCGGCAAGGTGTTTGCCTCCAGGGCCCGTTATGACTGGGTGCCCGCTTCGACAAACAAGACCTCGACCACCACGGGTATTCCTTGGTGGGAAGAGCAGGGAAGCTGGGTGTCGACTCATACGCTGCACGTTCTGGATGCGGCGGATGCCTCGGAGCCGGTGATGCGCGATCCGGTCCCGCTGCCTGGCGAACTCAAAGGAGTTTCCCACGGTGGATCCGTCCTCTACAGCCGCGTTGAGTCCAATGACGCCAAGGGCCTGACCTCGGTCACCTTGCGTGCATTGGGATATGACGGCCTCAGCGCGCGCCGCATCGTGGAGCGGGAGATTCCTGATCTGGGGGCTTATCCCG
Source organism: Akkermansia muciniphila (assembly GCA_945861075.1). Classification (GTDB taxonomy): domain Bacteria; phylum Verrucomicrobiota; class Verrucomicrobiia; order Limisphaerales; family UBA9464; genus SXXZ01. The sequence goes on along the minus strand of CAMATE010000105.1, from coordinate 4,495 downwards.
TGAGCGTTCTCGGTGATGGACGCATTGCCATCAGCATCAACCAAGGAACGGCCTTCGAAACATGGTCTCTGGATTCCGGGGGTGAGTTGACCACAGTGGCCCCGGCGGTGAAGTGGGGCTTCACGGTGAATCGATTCATTGAGTTCGGCGGAGCATTGCTCGGCGAGGGAGACGGCGCATTGGTCTTAGTCGATACGTCGACCGCGCCGCTGCGTGTTGTGGCGCGAGGGGAACGTCCCTGCAGCCTTTGGCTCAATCGGCCCAATTTGGCCACTCCGTCCCCGGATGGGATGTGGGTTGCGCGGGGTGTTTCCGGAGCCTGGTGGTTGCCGTTCAGTCGCCCGTGATGGCTTGGGCAATGCCGATGCCTATCGGTCTGTTTTCCATGGCTCCCTCCGAAATCGGGATGACCGTGTTTCGGAGGGAGTGGGTGGTGGACGACAGAAGAAACCGCGCGGCGGCTGGAATGTGGCACGAGAAAGTAACAGGAAATCCTTGACTCAGACAGCGACGGCGTTCGAATCAATACATCCCTGAGTTGATACCCATGGAGCGCTTTCCTGGGGCAGCTTGGAGTCGATTTCAGCCTGCTATGAATTCCCCACTCCCCAAATCTGGTGACAACCGGGCCGCATTTACCCTGATCGAGTTGCTGGTGGTCATTGCGATCATCGCCATTTTGGCCGGCATGTTGTTGCCTGCTTTGGCCAAGGCGAAGGAAAAGGCCATCACCATCCAGTGCCAGAACAACGTCAAGCAGATCACCCTCGCGAGCCACATGTACGTGGGTGATTTCCAGGACTACTTGCCCGAACCCAACTGGAACTCCCCGTGGCTCAAAAAGGGTTGGCTCTATGACGCCACCTTGGGCGCGCCGCCGGACATCACTTCTTCGCGTTGGAGCACCAACATCACCAAGGCCTATGAGACCGGATTGTTGTACGCGAACATCGGCAGCCCTGCGGTGTTCCGTTGCCCCGCAGATCGAACCAATAAACCAGCGTGGAAGAGCCGTTCCCAGAAGATGTCCAGCTACCTCATGAATGGCGCGGTTTGTGGATTTGGAGCAGTCTCTCCCGGGTCTTACAAGTCCTCTCAGTTCGATCCCAACGCGATCATTTTGTGGCAGGCCTTGGAAACCAACCCCGGCGATTTCAATGATGGCTCCAGCAGCCCGGCTGAAGGCATCACACGGGTTCATTCCGTGGGCACCACGGTGGGTGTGGTGGATGGCCACACGGAGTACCTGAAGACCAAGCTTTTCTACGCCGAGGGCAATCTGGCGGGCAAGAATCGCCTCTGGTGTAATCCTGCCACGCCCAACGGCCGATAATTCCTGAGATCTACCCTCTAATCATGTTCCGCTTATCTTCTTCGCTCGGACTGGCGCTATTGGTCCTCGCGGCAACCGCCTGCAAAAAGGAAGACCCTGTCGCTGAGTTGGAGAAATCCGCTGCGGCACTCGAGAAGACCCCGGCGGCTCCTGCGGAAGGCGCGACCGATGCTCCGGCGGGGGCCGCACCGGCCGAGCAGGTCAAGCAGGCCATCTCGGATTTCAAGTCCGGCAAGATGGAGGATGCCGTTAACCGTCTCCAGTTGTTGCGCGCTCAACCTGCGATGACTCCCGAACAGCGCATGGCCTTGCAGGACAGCATTGCGTCGGTGATGCAGGAAATTTACGCCATGGCCCAGAATGGCGATGCCCGTGCCAAGGCAGCCGTGGCTCAATACGAGCGCCTGCAGACGGCTCGTTGATTGGGGTCGGTTGCCGTCGGGGCGGCCTTCGCCAGGAGAGTTACCTGCCAATGCATTGCGTTCATCGATGGTGAAGGGGTGGTGATGAACGTCCTTCGATCAACTCAAGGCATCAGGCGGATCGCATGGGCCCACTTGGCCGGTCTTTGCGTCTGGTTGGTCGGTGGAGCCGGGTGCAGTTCGGTATCGACCCAAATCGGGGCACAAGCCGCACCAGAAGGTATCCGGCGCCCCATTGCCGAATCTTGGTATGGATCGACGCCCGTGTTGGATGGTGTTGTTTCGCCGGGAGAATGGTCCGATGCGTCGCGTTTGACCGGAGTCTTGGACTGGGTGCCCGAGTTTTCGCCGGTCCACCGGGACAACGATCTTTCGGTGCAGGTCTGGGTGAAGCACGGTCGAGAGCGGCTTCATTTCGCCTTTTCCGTCACTGATGACCGGATTTACGGGGTGGATACGCCTCGATGGCTTCCACCTGAGAATCACCGGGCCCATGATCTGACACGGGAGGGTTTTCCATGGTTTGGTGACGAGGTCGAGATCCTCATCAACGCCCGCAACCGCTGGATTCACACCGAAAGCGCAGAAGGCAATGGGGGGGCCTGGCAAATGGTTTGCAACGCCACGAAATCCCGTCTGGGCGGGGTGGGAGTCGGTGGATTGCTGGAGGGTGAGCCCCGGTCGGACTCCGCCGCGTGGGACACCTACAGTCGATGGATACAAAGCGGGGCTCAGCGGGCTGCGGTGCGGCTTCATCCTGGCGGTCGTGGCTACACCATCGAATGGTCGATCCGCTTCGATCCGTGCCTCGAATTGGAACCGGGACGCCACTATTCGGTGGACCAGGGAGAGGTGGCGGTGGGTCTGAACCTGGCCATCGGGGATCTGGATCTTCCGAAGGACGGGCGTGGAAACTACGGTCTATTCCACCATGAACAATGGTGGGCGGGGGCCCGGGGCACACGAACCCAGAAGGACAATTTTGGCACGTTGCGCCTCATGGGAACCGCAGGGAAACCGCAGCCGCACGGTTTGAATCGCGCGCAGCCATGACAATCCCAAGCCCGCCCTGGGCAGGAATCTGAGGCCGAACTTGGGTCCTCCTCTCTCACGGACAGGGCTTCCCAATTAGCGCGGCCCGATTAGCATCCCCGTCATGATCCTGGGAAAAATCGCTGGGTGTGCCGGTTGCATTGTGGGTTTGTCGTTGGTGGCTGCGGCTCCGGGCGATTGGCCCTCCTGGCGGGGTCCCTCGGCTCAGGGCAGTGTGTCTTCGGGACGTTTTCCGGAACGGTGGTCAGCGGATTCGGTGACGTGGAAAGCCGAACTTCCGGGAAAAGGCACGTCTACGCCGGTCGTTGCTGACGGGCGGATTTACCTCACCTCACCCTTGGCGGGGCAGGACGCTTTCATTGCCTTCGATTTGCAGGGACACAAATTGTGGGAGACTCCCGTCGGACCTCTCGCGGATCCGCGTCACCGCACACTGGGATCGAGTTGCAACGCCTCGCCCGCCACGGATGGTCAGGCGATTTATGCGCAGTTTAAGAGCGGTCACTTTGCAGCGGTGAGTCTCGACGGGAAGGTGCTCTGGAAGGTGGATTTGACCGAGCGTTTCGGCGCGGAAAAACTCTATTGGGATTCCGGGACTTCTCCCTTGATCGCGGGCGATTCTGTCATCCTCAGCCGCTTGCATGATGGCGAATCGTGGGTGGCGGCCTTTGATCGGAAGTCCGGAGAATTGCGTTGGAAGGTGGCTCGCAATTTTGTCGTGCCTGCCGAGAACAACAACGGATATGCCACGCCCCTGCGTATTGATCATGCGGGCAAACCGGCGGTGGTCATTTGGGGAGCGGATCACCTGACAGCCCATGCCCTCGATGATGGGCGGGCTTTGTGGACTGCGGGAGGATTCAACCCCGCAGCGACCGGATACTGGCCGGCCATTGCTTCGCCGGTTCTGAGTGGCAACACCGTTCTGGTGCCGGTCGGGCGCGATGACCGCCCTAATCAGGCCCATTGTTACGGCATCCGCCTGGGTGGTTCCGGTGATGTGAGCCAGACCCACCGCAGTTGGGAGCGCCATGACGTCGGAGTCTTTGTCGCCGCTCCGGCGGTGGCCGACGGACGTGCTTACTTGCTGCGTCATCGCGGAGAAGTGGTGTGCATGGATCCGACCACCGGAAAGACGCTGTGGACGGGAACCCTGCCCAAGGCGACCGCCCCGTATTATGCTTCACCGGTGGTGGCCAACGGAATCCTGTATGCGGCGCGGGAGGATGGTGTGGTCTTTGCGGCGCGCGTGGTGCCCCAGTTCGAGATCCTCTCGGAGAACCCGATGGGTGAGCGTATCATCGCCAGCCCGGTACCCGCGACCGATCGGTTGATCCTGCGCGGTGACCATCACCTCTTCTGCATCGCCAGCAAACCTCGGTGACGCCCCTCACGCCGCAATTCGCAGGCGGGGAGGCTTGTTCCAAGAGCGGTTCACGGACTGCGCCATGCGAATCTCGAGGTCCCGCGGGAATGGACCAGTTTTTGGTTCTCAGGAACTCAAGACGGTGGGCAACCGAAGTGCATGGTATTTTTCTGTCCGCTGAAAATCCGGAAATGGATGCATCCCTCGCGCCGTCCTCAAGCAGCCCTCAACGCTTGCGGGGAATCACCCGGTAAAATCGCCGCGTGGAAGCTCCCGCGTCGGTGTCGACTTGAAGTTGCGATTCGCCATTGCCGAGCATCG
>CAMATE010000104.1 GCA_945861075.1 Akkermansia muciniphila | reverse complement strand
AACCTCCCGCCCACGATTCCGTCATGCCTGTCCCCATGTCTGCCAACCAGTGCCAAGTCACCGGCGTCGCTTTGTGGTTCCTGCCGGTCACGACCCGGGTGCCGCTGAAATTCGGCACCGAAGCGCTAACCAGTGTCACCTGTGCTCGGGTGCAAATCACCGTTCGCGGCGTGGATGGCCGATTAGCCTCCGGTTGGGGAGAAACCCCGCTCAGCGTCCAGTGGGTGTGGCCCTCGACCCTGCCCTATGGCTCAAGGCATCAGGCGCTCCAAGACTTCTGCCAACGACTCGCCCACGCGTGGAATGCCTTCGATGACTGCGGCCACCCGATGCGATTGGGCAACGCCTTCAACGAATCCGAGCTCCCTCGCCTGCAGGCGCACTTCAACGCCGAGCGCACCGCCGAAGGATTGGAACCCCTGCCCCATCTGGCAGCCTTGGTGTGCAATTCGGCCTTCGACATCGCCGTGCACGACGCCTTTGGACAACTGCTCGGACAGACCGCCTTCGACATCCTGAAGCCCGAGGTGTTTTCCGAAACCCTGGAGCAGTTCCTATCGCCCGCGAACGGCTCGGACGTGTCGTTCCAGGGACGAACACTCGGCAGCTTCTTGCTCCCGGCCCGGCGCGAATCGCTCGAGGCCTGGCACCTCGTCGGTGGGCTGGACCCGATCGACGCCTCCGAGCTCACCGGCTCCGAACCCCACGACGAGCATCCCGTGCTGCTGGCCGACTGGATCGCGCGTGACGCCCTGCAGTGCCTGAAGATCAAGCTGCGCGGCAACGACGCCGACTGGGACTACCAGCGCCTCGTCCGCGTGGGGCGTCTCGGACTGCCGCTCGGGGTCACCGACCTGACGGCCGACTTCAATTGCACCGTGCGCGATCCGGCCTACGTGTGCGGGATCCTCGACCAACTCCAACGCGACCATCCCGACCTCTTTCAGGCGCTGACCTACGTCGAGCAACCCTTCCCCTACGACCTCGAAGCGCATCCTATCGCCGTGCACGAGGTGAGCCGGCGCAAACCGCTGTTCCTCGACGAGAGTGCCCATGACTGGCGCTTGGTACGCCTGGGGCGCGAACTGGGTTGGACCGGTGTGGCCCTCAAGACGTGCAAAACCCAAACCGGTGCCCTGCTCTCGGCCGCTTGGGCACAGGCGCATGGAATGCAATTGATGGTCCAGGACCTCACCAATCCTCGCTTGGCACAGATCCCCCACTGCCTCTTGGCGGCGCACCTGCCCACCTTGCGCGGAGTCGAGACTAACGCCATGCAGTTCTACCCGGCGGCGAGCGACCTCGAGGCCACGGTTCATCCAGGCCTCTATCAACGGCGCAATGGCTGCGTGGACCTGTCCACTCTCACCGGACCCGGCTTCGGCTATGCCGGCGCTGAGACGGTGCGTGTACTGCCGGCGCCCGCTCTGCGTCTGGGATCGTTTTAATGCGAGAGGATGGAGGTTAGCGCGCAATAGGGCGTAACCCAGGCTGTGGCCAGCGTCACGATGCGTACGGACAGCGATTCTGAGTACAATTTTAACGACTCTTGACAGCGATCGCGTCGCGTGTGGCCACGATCGCATAACAGCGTGTAACACCCCTCCCGCAGACACTTCCGATGAGCGTCCACGGGCCGAAATAGGGTTCGCGAACGATTCATTTCCGATCGCCCTCTTCGCTGACAACCCCAGAACCGATGGCGTCCATCTCAAGGTCTTTAGGATCCTTCTTTTGACAAGGTACGACAGTTAATCAAACGATCACTAAAACCATGAAGCCTCTGCCCACTCTCCTCCTGGTTTTTGCAGGCGTCCAAGCCTTGATCGCCGACGGTACCGTCGAAGGCAAACTTTCGGTGGAGTCGATGAAGCCCTCGCCCTCCCGTCCGGGCTACCTACCATCAGCAACCAAGCAACCTGTACTGAAACCTGAGTCCGCACCGGCCATCGTCTACCTCGAGCGGGACGACGGGGTGTATCCTCGCACGAAAACCAACGAAACGGCTCGGATTCGGCAATCCGGCTACCAGTTCCGTCCATCGATGGTGGCTATTCAAACGGGGACCAAGGTGGATTTCCCCAACCTCGATGATGAATTCCACAACGTCTTCTCCTGCTCCAAGGCCAAACACTTCGACCTCGGGCGATTCCGGAAGGAAGAAGCTAGCCCCGAGGTGCTCTTCAACAAACCGGGCGTGGTGAAGATCTACTGTGAGATCCATCAGCACATGCGCTGCTTTGTGGTGGTGCTCGACACGCCGTGGTTTGTCAAAACGGATGCCGAGGGGAAATTCTCACTGAACAACATCCCGCCTGGCGATTATTCGCTGAAGATCTTCCAACCGTCTGAGCGACTCATCCAGCAGCGCGTGACGGTGACGGACGGACAAACGAACACGGTAAACTTGACCCGCTGAACCCGCATGAGTTTCCGAGCGCGGCTTCTGCTGACCCTTCTGGGCGTCGTCATCATGACCACCGGTGCAGCGATGATCATCGCGCAGCGGCAGAACGCGGAAATGGTCCGAGGTGTCGTGGACCAATTGTTCGATGCGCAGATGAGGACCTTCCGTCAGACGCAAGAACTGCCCATCGAGGCCGCCAAGGCCAAGGCCTTGCTCCTGTCCCAGTCGGTGCGCCTGTTCGCAGCGCTCGAGGAAGGCGATCCCGAGGAAATTTACCACATCGCCGATGCGGAACTGCATATCGAAGGTTCCGACTCCTACCGACTCATCGACGCCGAGGGCAAGCTCATCGCCGGCGGTGACAAGGCGGACCCGAATTCCATTTCCGATCAGGACATCACCCACGACTGGCTGCCCCATGGCAACGAAAACTCCAAAGTATCGCTGGGATTCGCGTCGACACGGCAAGGCAAAGCCTACCAGTTGATGGCCTGCACCATCCGCAAATTCGACCTGACGGTAGGTACCCTGCTACTCATCCATCCTCTGGCCAGCGATACGTCCATTGTCGTCGGCGGGAAGCTTCTTGGCACGGGCATTCCCGAGTCGCTCCGGGCTCCGATGCTGACCCAATCGGGCAAAAACGGTCGGTTCATGGCCGATGGCATCGAGTATCGCTTCACCCGGTTCACGCTCAACAAAGGATCGCGCTATCCTGCGGCCGACTGGATGTCCGTCTTTTCCATGGCCGAGTTGGCGCAGCAACAGCGGATTTTGGCTGGGCGCATCCTACTGACCGGCGCGCTGGCGCTGGTCGTGTCGGCCCTCGTGATCACAGGTCTTTCCCGCCAACTGGCTCAGCCCGTGGCCGACCTTGTGAAGGCCGCGGGACGTGTTCGTTCGGGCGACTATGACGTGCGGCTGCCGCCATCGCGGACCACCGAAATGACCCAGTTGGGAAGTGCTTTCAACGAAATGGCCGCGGGGCTCGCCTTGCGCGACCGCTATCAATCCGTCCTGCAGAAGTTGACCGATCCGCGCGTGGCTGAGGAACTCGTCGCTGGCCGCGTGAAGCTCGGGGGCGAACTGCGAGAGGTCTCCGTGATCTTCTGCGACATCCGGGGGTACACGGCCCTCAGTGCCGGACGCAATCCCGTCGAAGTCATCCACCTGCTCAACGACCACATGGGTGCCCTGGCCAAGGTGGTGCAGCGCCACCACGGTGTGATCAACCAGTTCGCCGGTGACGCCATCATGATTCTCTTCGGCGCTCCCCAGGGCTACGGCGAAGACGCGGCCGACGCCGTACGATGCGCCTGGGAAATGATGCAAGAGCGCGAGCGTCTCAATCGCGAGGCGGCCGAACCACTGCGCATCGGCATTGGTATCGCCACGGGCGAAATGGTGGCGGGCTGCATCGGAGCCGAAAGCCGCAGCGAGTACACCGTCATTGGCGAAAAGACCAACCTCGCTGCCCGACTGTGCAGTGCTGCCGGCGCCGGCCAGATCATCCTCGATGCGGAGACCCACCGAAAAACAGCCTCACTGGCCATGTTTGCTCCGCTCGAACCACTCAAATTGAAGGGCTTTGCCCAGCCGGTACCCGCCTTCCGGCTCACCTCACTCAACAGCTAACGTCCCATGAAACCGTCTCAACGACTCCTCGTCCTCTTGCTCAGCGGAACTGCAGCACTCCGCGGTGGAGGTTTTTTTGATACGCTGGACGACAAAACCCGCTTCGATTCCGATGCACTAGGACTCCATGCGGACCTGTCCTTCATGACGGACGCCACACTGTACGTGCCGGAACTCCCCGCCCAAGGATTGCTGACATCGGATGACCACGTGTTCTTCGTGCCGCGCCTGATGACGTTCTTTGACGCGCAAATGGGTGACCGACTCACCTTGCACACCCAGATGCGCGCCGATCGGGGTTTCGACCCGGGCGCGGTGCCCGACGGAGATGTGCGGTTGGACGAATACTACCTCCAAGGACGCATCCTGAGAGACGACGACTTGAACGTGCGCGTGGGCAAGTTCGGCACCGCCTTCGGTTCCTGGGCCAAACGCAGCTTGAGTTGGAACAACCCGTTCGTGACGGCACCGATGGCCTATGAAGACGTTCTCACCGTCAGCGACCGGAAGTTGGCACCTTCGGGGGTTAAATTCGCCCAACGACGGGACGTGCCGGACAACAAAACCAACTGGTTGCCCATCTTGTGGGGTCCTGCCTACACCACCGGCCTCTCGGTCTCCGACCGGATCGACTCGGTGGAGTACGCCTTCGAAGTCAAAAACGCGTCCATCTCGTCGTCACCGGAGGTTTGGGATGCAGCTCAGGTGGGTTTCCCCACCAATCCCACCTTCACCGGCCGGGTAGGACTGCGCCCGGCGCCCGAGTGGTCGTTGGGCACCTCAGTCAGTCATGGAACGTACCTTCAGGAAAGCACCGCCAGCCTTTTGCCCGTCGGCTCCAGCGTGAACGATTTCACCCAAACCACCTGGGGCATCGATGCGGGTTATGAGCACGGACGATGGCAGATTTGGAGTGAGCTCATCGGCACCCGCTTCGAGGTCCCTTGGGTGGGTGCACTGGAGGCCGTCAGCGGATTCGTTGAAGCGAAATACAAAATCACCGCCGACCTGTGGACGGCGTTCCGGTGGAACCAAGCCGCCTTCGGTGATGTGCCGGGCTTGGATATTTCGTGGGATCGAAACGGCTGGCGGAGTGATGTCGCCTTCGGTTGGCGGGTGAGCGAAAACATCCAAGCCAAGCTGCAGTACAGCCTGGGCGACAAGAGTGGCCGCGAGCCCGAAGGCAACCACCTGGGCGCCATGCAGGTGATCATGAAATTCTAAAGTCCTGCACCGCGCTCTTCCGGGCCTGAATCCTTCCGCTGAGCGGGATTCACCCAAAAAACCCCGTTGTTCCCGGATGGCGGGCGGGGGCACTGTTGCCACTTCTATGATGGAGCAGGTCAACTTAGGTTTGGTGGGTGGCGGAACAGTGGGTGGCGGCGTCTGGCAGGCGCTGCAACGCAACGGCGATCTCATGGCAGCACGGCTGGGCGTGCGCCTGAACGTCACCCGCATGGCCGTGCGGGATCCTCGTCGAACGCGCGGCTTCACCGTACCGGCTTCGGTGCTGACCGGCGATTGGAGCGAGGTGGTCCACGACCCCAATGTCCAGATTGTGGTGGAATTGATGGGCGGCACCACGACGGCTCGCGAGGTGGTCCGCGCGGCCCTCAAACTGGGCAAGCCCGTGGTCACCGCCAACAAGGCTCTGCTCTCGGCCCATGGCCCGGAACTCTTCGCCCTGGCTGCCAAGCATCAGACGAACTTGTATTACGAGGCCGCCGTCGCCGGGGGTATTCCCATCATCAAGGCGATCCGGGAATCCTTCGCCGGAAACCGGATCACGCGCATCGCCGGCATCGTCAATGGCACCTGCAACTACATCCTCACCCGGATGAAGCTGGAGGGGGCTGAGTTTTCGGAGGTTTTGGCCGACGCCCAACGCCTGGGTTACGCCGAAGCCGAACCCTCGCTCGATGTCGACGGCCACGACGCCGCCCACAAAATTGGCATCCTCGCTTCTCTAGCGCACGGCTTCTGGGTCAAACCCGGCAGCATCCACACCGAGGGCATCCGCCACATCTCCAAGCTCGATATCCAATTCGCCGGACAACTGGGCTACACCATCAAGCTGCTCGGGATCATCCAACCGGTCGCAGCGACAGCCCCAACCCAGGGAAAGAAGTCTAAGAAGACGGCCGACGACGGACATGCCTCCGCCATCCAGGTGTCGGTGTACCCGGCCCTCGTGCCCAACACCCATGTATTGGCCTCGGTGAACCACGCCTTCAACGCCGTGGCCGTCCGCGGTGACACCGTGGGAGACACTCTATTCTACGGACGCGGCGCTGGTCAGGACCCCACCGCCAGTTCCGTCTTGGGAGACCTCGCCGATGCGGCCATCGACTTGCGCGCCGGAAACCATCATCGGGTACCGCCGTTCGTGAGCCACAATGGCCAAGGCACCGTGGCTTCGATGGACTCCATCTCATCACGATTCTACGTCCGGCTGGATGTCTCCGACCGGCCGGGCGTCTTCGCGCGGATCGCCACCGTGCTGGCCCGGGCCAAGATCGGTATTTCCTCCATCATCCAGCCTGAAGGACACACAGGCGAAACCGTTCCCGTCATCCTCATGCTCGACGCCGCCAACAACCTGTCCGTTCGCAAGGCCTTGGCAACGATCGGCAAACTCCCTGTGGTGAAATCCAACCCGGTGGTCCTGCGGGTCGAGAACCTCGACTGATTTCAGGAGGCTGATGTTTCCCTGTCCAAATCCGGACGCATGAACGAGTTCGAATTGATCGACCGCCTCAAACCGCTGCTGCCGCGGAACGACTCTGTCGTGGTGGGAGCAGGCGACGATTGCGCCGTGCTGACGGCCCCTGCTGCGGGCCAGGAACTGCTCTTCAAGACCGACGCCGTGGTCGAAGGTGTGCATTTCACGGCAGAAACCCCCGGTGAAAAAGTGGGGCGAAAAGCCCTCGCACGCGCCGTGAGCGACATCGCCGCCATGGCGGGTACCCCCACCTCGGCGGTCATCACCTTGGGGCTTCCCTCCGGTTTCAGCCCAGATCGGGTGGAGTCCATCTACCGGGGCATGGCCGACTTTGCCAGCCAGCACGGCATTGCGCTGGTCGGCGGCGAAACCACCCGGAGCCCCGGCGCAATGTTCCTCAATGTCGCCCTGCTCGGCGCCGTACCCACCGGACGCGCCGTCCTCAGATCGGGTGCGAAAGTCGGCGACGCGGTCTTCGTCACCGGCGAATTGGGCGGCTCCATCGAGGGACACCACCTCGACTTCGAACCCCGCCTGACCGAAGCGCGCTGGCTCGCGGAGCACTTCGACATCCATGCCATGATGGACCTCAGCGACGGGCTCGCCGGCGACCTTCAACACATCCTCGAAGCCAGCCAGGTTCCCGGGGGCGAGATCCTGGCCCCAGCCCTGCCCATTCGTCAGGCGGCCCGGCTCCGGGCCCGCGCCAGCGATACCGCCAAACCCGCCGTGGTGGCGGCCCTAACCGATGGCGAGGATTTCGAACTGGTCCTCACGATCGCGCCGGCCGATGCCGTGCGACTGCTCGACGGCTGGAAGGCCCGCTTCCCCGAGACCCGGATCACCTGCATCGGCCGACTCAACGACCGGCCCGGGCTCTTTCTGCGGGACGAGCGCGGACTCAAGCTCCTGGGCCACGGTTTCCAACACTTCGAATAATGCCGACGGTCCGCACCAAATCCCCGGAGGAGACTGAGGCCCTCGGCGAACGGATGGGGCGTGCGGCTCAAGCCGGCTGGGTCATCGGCCTCGATGGAGATCTGGGTGCCGGCAAAACAGCCTTCGTGCGCGGGTTTGTCCGAGGCGTCGGATGCGGAGCCCGGGCCCATTCACCGACCTTCGCCCTGCTCCACGAATACCGCGGAGGACGCTGGCCCATCTTCCACCTCGACTTGTACCGGCTCGGATCGGCCGACGAATTGCACTCCGCCGGACTCGATGCCTGCCTGAACCCCACGGATGCCGTCTCCGTCATCGAGTGGTTTTCGCGAGCCGACAGCCTCGCCCCGTTTTTGCCCTCGCTCCACCGGATCCACTTCCGCTGGATCGATGAATTCACCCGAGAAATCACCCATGATCTGCCTGGCCTTTGAATTCACCAGCGACCGCCGCTCGGTGGCGGTGAGCGACGGAGACCAGCGGGTTCTCAGCCAGGTGGTGCACGACCGCGGTCGTACGACTCCGGTCTTCCAACTCATCGAACAAGCCCTCGCCGAAGCACAGGTTTCACGGGCTGACGTCCAACGACTGGCCGTGAGCATCGGGCCCGGCAGCTACACCGGCATTCGACTGGCCATCGCCGCAGCCCAAGGCTGGCACTTGGGCACCGGCACCGACGTGGTGGCGGTGGACACCTTCGAGGCGTTGTTGCGCCAAACACTGCGACAAGGCGTCCCGGGTCCCCGCGTTCTCTGTGTCAACGCCCAGCGCCAGGAGTTCGCCGCTCGGGAATGGGACGGACTGAGCTGGGCAGATTCCCTCCATCTGGAGTCCGCCGACTTGCTGCTGAAGCGAATCACCGACGGGCAACCGGTCTTTGGTCCGGACATCGGCGCTTGGATCCGCGGTCTGCACTCCGCTTCCAGCGAACTCACCGCCCGGTCCGACGCGCTCGAGGCCTTCCCTCAGGCGAGCGATGTTGCCCTATTGGGAGCGGTCGCCGACCCAGTGCTGCCGGAGACATTGGCTCCGGTCTATCTGCGGGAAGCCTCCTTCGTGAAAGCGCCACCGCACCGTGTCATCCCGGGAATCACCGACTGACGATGCCGATCTTCTGGGAATGCGATCGCTGCACAGCGTGCTGCCGCTGGCCAGGCCAGGTGCGCTTGACCGACGCTGATGTCACACGCATCGCCGCCTACTTGCAGTTGACCGAGGCGGAATTCATCCAGGGCCACACCCGACTCAATCTCCAGCGCGACGGGCTCGCCCTAATGGATCAATCCGACGGGTCCTGCAGCTTTCTGGATTCGGGAGGGAACTGCCGCATCCAACCGGTCAAGCCGCACCAGTGCAGCGACTTCCCAAACCGTTGGAACTTCCCGGGCTTTGAAAAAATCTGCAGAGCTAAACCCGTCGAGGTGACCGCCGAAGAATGGGAGCGCCGCATCAACGCTCCGCCCAAGCCCTTCGCCCCGCTTTCTGAAAACCCGGCAAGGACCGCTGACAAACCCCTCCTTCCCCAGGCCGAGAAAAACGGCTAACAACACCCTCATGAGATTCCCACAGGTTTTCGCTCCTGCGAGCTTGGTCTTGGCCATGACTTCCCTGCTTCACGCAGCCGATCTGAAAATCGGCCTCATCGGACTGGACACCTCCCACGCCACGGCGTTCACCGAGATCCTGAATGACCCGACCGCGAAGGACCATGTGCCCGGAGCCAAGGTGGTGGCGGCCTTCAAGGGAGGCAGCCCTGACATCGAATCGAGCATCACCCGAGTGGAAGGCTACACCACCACCCTGCGCGACAAGCATGGGGTTGAGATCGTGGATACCATCCAGGAACTGTGTTCCAAAGTGGACGCAGTGATGCTCCTGAGCGTCGATGGTCGGCCTCATGTGATTCAGGCCATGCCCGTTCTCGCCGCGCGCAAACCGCTTTACATCGACAAGCCCTTGGCCGGGACCTTACGGGATGTCCACTCTCTGGTTCGCTTGGCCAACGACTCCAAGACCCCGTTCTTCAGCTCCTCGTCGTTGCGCTTCGCCAAGACCAGTCAAGCCGTGCGCAAAGGTTCCATCGGCATCGTGACCAATGCTTGGTGTGGCAGTCCGGCCAGCCTCGAGAAGACCCATCCCGACCTCTTCTGGTACGGTGTCCACGGGTGTGAATCGCTCTTCACCGTCATGGGTACCGGCTGCGAGTCGGTCCGCCGAGGCAAGACCGCTGACGGCAAGATCGAGGTCGTGGGCACCTGGAAGGGCGGCCGGACCGGCACCTTCCGGGAGGTCGAAGGTTATCAGGGCAAGGCCCAGGGAAGCCTGGGCTCGGCCGATGTCGGTGGTTTTGACGGCTATGCACCGCTGGTGGCGGAAGCCGTGAAATTCTTTCAAACCCAGGTGGCACCGGTGCCCATCGAAGAAACCCTCGAACTCTTCGCCTTCATGGAAGCCGCCGACGAAAGCAAGCGCCGGGGCGGGGCCGAGGTGAAACTCTCAGAAGTCGTCGAGGCGGCCAAGAAACGGTGACACAGACTCGCCCCTGAACGTCCACCGCTCTAGCCATGGCAGCACACCCCATTTGCAGGGTGAAAAACGAGCGGAATACGGTGTGAAATCCCGGTTGACCTATCGGACACCCCGGATAGCCTCAAAGGCTCTCGTAAGGCAAACTGGTTAACGAAAACGAACATTATGGCAGTCAATGTAGCGATCAATGGTTTCGGCCGCATCGGCCGTCTGGTCTTCCGCGCTCTCGTCGAGCAGGGACTGGTGGGCAAGGACATCAACGTCGTCGCGGTGGGTGACATCGTCCCCGCAGACAACTTGGCGTACCTGCTCAAGTACGACTCCACCCAGGGCCGCTTCGCCGGCACCGTCAGCTCCA
>CAMATE010000103.1 GCA_945861075.1 Akkermansia muciniphila | reverse complement strand
CTCCGGCGTTGAATCCATCATCAAACTGCCAAAGCACCACGCCATCGTGCACGCGTACCAAGGTCAGTTTGATTCCGACCCGAAGCGGCGGATAGGGTTGGTAGCCAGAGAGGCTGGAAAACAAAATGGCATCCGCTGCCGTCTGCCGTTGAACGTCCTGAAGCAGGTGGCTAGGAAGCGTGTCGGTCGTACGGAGTTCCGAGGCGCCCTGCAACCACCGTCCGTTGGGAGGGGTGTAGAACACGACCTCAAAAGGGCCTTCTTGGCGTAGTTCGGCCACCAAACTAGCCTGTACCTGCCCGGCCGCCTCGGTGTGAGTATTGCCCAACCCTCCCTCAGGTAGCGCGGTCGGAAGAATTGCGACCCGACCAACGGGCTTGAGTTGTTCAAGGCCAATGGACCAATGGTTGTAGTGAGATCGGAACGGGCCCGTGTAGGAGCCGTCAGTCAACCGTTTGGCCACGGAACTGCACCCCGATCCCAGCGCGCAGGCCACACCCAGAAGAACGGCGTAAAACGGCCTGATCATGAGGTGATTCCCAGTTTTTGATTGAGGAATTGGATTTGCGAATTGGACTTGGCTTGTGCGGCTTCCATGGCTCGAAAACCCGCCAGAAGTCGTTCCCTATTGGCCAGCACCCGACGCTCCATCGAGGCTAACTGGTCATCCAGCCGGGAAGACTGCTCGGTCAAACCCTTCTGCCTCTGGGGCAGCGTTCCAGAAATCTCATCCACCATCGGTTTGATGAACGTGGTGATCTTGGCGCTCAGGCCGGTGGTGGTGGTGGAGAAGAATTTTTGAACCTCGGACAGTTGGCTGGTCAGCGCGGTGGTGAGCGATGCCGCGTTGGTTGCGGTCATTTCATTGCTGTAACCCGAGGTGCTATAACCCAAATCAGAAAGCCCTCGGATGGTCGAACTAGGACTACCTGACAATTGAGGGGCCAAGAGGCTTCGCAAACTCGACCCAAGCTGGAAGATGGTTTGATCGTAGGCCAGCACTCCCGCAGTGATCTTCCCGGCTGAATCGCGATTGCTCACCGTTAACGAGGAAATCAACGACTGGACCCGGTTGACTGAAGTGACCATGGCATCGATGGCTGACTTGGCAGCGCCGTTATCATTGGAGGAAGTGAGCGTGGTGGTTCCCACCTTGGCGGCGGTGATCGTCAATCCGGTGAGCCCGGAATCGGCGTCGGTGATGGTGTTAGAACGGGCCTTGAGCGTGCTCCCCCCGTTGATGCTGTACTCCAAGTCTGTGCCGCTATTTAGGGTGCCACTGATCAAACCAAAAGCCGTCAAAAAATTGCCGCCGTTGTTAGCCAAAACAACACCCCGGTTTCCCGGTTCCTTGTTCTTCAGGACGATGCGATTCTGGCTCGAATCAAAGGAAGCCTGAACGCCGGCTGCCGAATCATTGATGCTGTTGAGCACCGACGACAACGTGCTGGTAGATGAATAATCGATCGATACCCCGTTGATGGAGAAGGTGCCGGTAGTGGCAGTGACCCCATAGGTCAGCGCCGTGGTCAAAGGTTGTTCGGCGACAGGGGATGAAAGCCGCAAGGATCCGAGCTTCGAAGCGCTGACCGCGTTGTTTCCGACCAACGGTGTGAACAGCTTGAGGCAGCTCAGGAGGTTGGAGGTGTCGGAGGAAGCTCCGAGGATCAAACTTTTCCCGGCGGGAGTGGCCAGGGTTACCTGGTCATTGCTGCTGGAATAGGTAGCACTGCCCGTTGATCCAATGGCCGAGTCGAGCTTGACGAGCACCTGCTGCAGCGTTTCGTTCGCTGCGATCGAAATCTGCGTGTTCGTCACCGCTCCCGTCACGTTGTTTTTCACGCCGATAGTGACGGTGCCGGCAGTGAACGTCGCCCCCCAGCCTGCTGCAGCCATCGTGGGACCGGTTGCTGCTACTCCTGAGGCGACATCCGCCGCATTGAGAGGATTGATTACCCCCGAGGTGGCCCCAAGCCAACTGGAAGGCGTGGCCAGCGTTAGGATGTTGAGTGAGTTAGTGCCGGTCACAGCCCCGTTGGCCGCACTCACCGTGGCCACCGAAGTGTCTGTGGAACCGGTTGAACGGCGTGTGTACAGCGTAGCATCCCCCAAAGCGGCCGCCTTGGTTTGGAGATCGCTCAGTTGGGTAGCAATCTGACCGAGGGCGTCCCGTCGCCTGGCTAGGGTGGCCTGCTCGGTCCGTACCGTCGCCTGCGGAGTCCGCTCGACAGCCGTGAGTTGATCCACCACCGACTTCCAGTCGAAACCGGAAGCCAGACCCGAAATGGACATGTCCAAACCAGCCATAATCAGAACAAATCAATAGACGCAATCGAGGGAGATCCGTTCTCCACAAGGGCATTCCACAGTCACTTTCTGAACTACTTCCCCTACTCGGGTTACCACGATACCAGGAGCCTTAGGATCACTGGATTCGGGTTGAGCAGGAGCCTTCACAGCGTGCAAATCCCTCAGCGAAATCGGTCGAGACTTGGTTGTCAGCCGCGGCGACTTCATGCCGGACAGGATTGTTTCGAGGGTCTCCTCGTCCAAACCGATCCTCAGCGCCTCCATGAGGTCTGCCGTCGCCTTGTCGGCTGGAACCGCCACAGTCGCCTTGGACTCGGTCGGTGGAGCTACCGGCGAAAACTCGGGGACTGCCGAGACCGGCGCAAAGTCATACCTCGGAAATGGAACAAAATCCGTGCCCATGAATCACTCGGGTTTTGCTGCCGGCTTTCCCGCCCTCACTACAATGGCTACACGGCGATTGCCGGGATCGTCACGGGGCCGATCTGGCAGCGGTTGTTCGCTGCCCAAGCCCGAAATCTTGCGTATCTGGGTAGGTTTCACGCCAAACGACAGCAGCAACTGGCGGGCCGAGTTGGCCCGACTGGCAGACAATTCCCAGACATCGCTGCCCGAACTTACCGCCTCCCCGGAGGTGTGTCCGTTCAGCTCGAGCTCAACCTGCGGATAGCGGGCCAATTCCCAGCCGACGGTCTCGAAGACCAACTGTCCAAACTCGGTCATCCCTCGCGCTCCGGGCTGAAAAAGCGGTTTGCCAGGACTGTCGAAAAAGGTGATGAGCAGCCCCTCGCTCGTCCGTTCCACCTTCACCGACTTGGTGTCCTTCCATTCCGGGTTTTCCATAACCGCTCGCTCGAGCCGTTCATCCAAGCGCTGCATGAATTCCAAAGGAACGGCCGATTGGTTTTCAAAGAGCTTGGAACGATTCTGGGCCCCATCGGATTCCGAGGTCTTTTGAGGAAGGACTCCGAGGGAGTTCTTCACGGTAGACATCATCCGGTTCCGGAAGTAGCTCGCCAACTCGCCCTTGGTCTTTTCGTCCTGAGCAACGATCCACATGACCATGAAGAAGGCCATCATGCCCGTCACAAAGTCGGCGTAAGCCACTTTCCATGCACCACCTCCTCCAGCTCCCATAGGTCAGATCTCCAGGTTCAGAATGCTCACTTCATCGTCTTGAGCATCGTCTCCAACTCGGAGGATGCCGGACGAACGTCATCACTGAGTACGCGGCGGCCGACCTCGCAGGCTAGCAAGGGAGCCGCTCCATTGGCGAAACTCACAGCAGCCTCCTTGATCACGTTCATGTACATCGACTCCGCCCTGCCGATGAAGTCGATGTTGGTGGCCAAAGGCGCTACCACTCCGTACGAAGCGAAAATCCCATAGAAGGTACCGCACAACGCCGAACTAATACTGGCGCCCACCACCGTGGTGCCCTGATCGATCTTACCCATCGTCAACACGATGCCCAGCACCGCCGCGACGATACCGAACGCCGGCATTGAGTCGGCAACCTTACCCAACACTTCCACCGGCTCGTGGTGCTCGGCGTGTGCGGTGGCCAGAGACTGTTTCATTAGCGATTCCAACTGATCCGGTTTGATGCGTCCGTCCACCACTGGTTTTAGGCCGTCACACAGAAAATCCATCGCATGGTGGTTGCTGTAGAACTTGGGATATTTCTTGAAGAGACTGCTGCCTGCCGGATTCATCACATGCTCTTCCAGTGCGATCATGCCGCCACGGCGTCCGAGGACGAATAGTTCGTAGAGGCACTTCAGAAGCTCCTCGTAATGCCCCTTGTTGTAGGGGGCACCCTTCAGGGTTGCGGTCAAGCCGTGCAAGATACCCTTCATCGTTTTGACAGGTGCCATGATCACCAGTGCCCCCGCACCCATGCCGAAGATGGGTATGACTTCACCGGTGTGGTATAGGCCAGCTGGATTGCCGCCGTTCATGACGAAGCCCAGGCAGGTGAGACCGATGATGATAACGAATCCAATGATGACGACCATAGGGTTTAGATGGGATTAACTCGTTTGAGATAGGCGCTGATTGCGGAAACGGCCTGAACATGAATCTGACAAGCCCGTGCTTCGGTGAAGCCGAGGATTTCCCCGATGTCCTTCAATCGGAGACCCTCGTAGTAAAACATGTGGAGAACCTTCTTCTGGACAGAAGGCAACAGGTGAATGCGGTCCCGGATCTGTTGGTGCAGTTCCCGTTGGAGAAGTTGTTCGGCCGGGCCTTGCTGATTGAGATCGACCAACTCTCTGGAAGGAACCTCGTCACTCGCCAGAAACGCGGGCTCCGACAGGCTCTCAAAAACAACGCCTCTGAGTCGGTCGAGCAATTGGCGATATTCAGCCATCGCCACTCCCAGCCTGGATGCCACCTGTTCCTCAGAGGGAGGTCCGCCCAATTCGGTCGTCAGGGTGTCGATGGTCTCTTCCAGAGCCTGCCGTCGCGCCAGATCGGAACGGGAGAGAGGGCTGATACGCCGCAACTCATCGAAAATGGCGTTCTTGATGCGGATCCGTGCGAAATGGGGGAAGGAGGCACCCTTCAGCGGGTCGTAGGTTCTTCCCGCCTGGACGAGAGCGAAAAGTCCCAGGTTGATCCAGTCATCCAAGTCGGTTCCAGGGGGCAGCGCAGGGCAATACCGTTGAACGGTCCTCACCACTAGAGGCGTGTATCGTCTGAGCAGGTCTTCCTCTTCATCAGCCGGCCCAATGGTGTCCCGATAGCTGTGCAGGGCCCGCACCTTGTGGGTCAGCGAGTTGGCCAAAGCCGGTGATTCGGTAAAATCAGTGGCTGGCATTTCCGGAGGAATTCGGTTGCTTGGATTCAGCCGCGGTCTCGGCTCCGCCTGGGGTGAATGAATCGGCCTCCTTGCTGGCCCGGTACATGAGACGGCACCATTGACGGGCGATAAGAGCCATCACCCCCCCGGAGATGGCCGCATGAAACAGAGCTTCCAACCAGTCGACGCCATTGAAGATCGATATCGCCAGCAACAGCAGGGCAACTCCGGCTCCAATGGCAGCGCTTACAAGTTGAATCATACGCGTGGATCAGTTTGGCCACGTTCACGGGACTGCAGGAATTCAAGGATGGCGTCGTCGCTCAGGAAGGACTTCCGGACGTCCAAACCGCCCTCCCACTCAATCATTGCTGATGAGAGCAGGCGTCCCTTCATGGATGGGTGGGTTGGAACCTCATCCTGAGCAGCCTTAGCACGAACCACCCGCATTTCCCGTTCAAGCCATGAAACCGATGACAGCGGGGACTGCAATTCGCGAGGCAGGTCGATGGTCGCCAGAGCCGATGCGTTTCGAGAATTGGGGTGCTGGACCCAGGATGCGATTGGGTGTTTCTCGGGGATGGCTTTGGACCAAGATTCGGCCAGTAACCGGGGATTGCCGCGGAAACCCGGCTCAGAACGACGCCCCTTGGTGGCGTTCGGGAGGCTTCGAAAGCGCGATAGGAACTGCCGCTGGCAAACCTGGAATCGAGCCATGGGCCACTGGGACTGCGCCGCCTCGAACAAACCCGGGGCCATCCGGGCGGTCAACCCGCCTATTTCGCCGACCCCGCGCTGTTCGAGGGATCTAAATATCTCGGTCCAATTGGGATTGGAGGCCGCACCCAGTGTGAAATCGGCGACCGTTCGATATCCGTGCTGATCCACGGCTACAATGCACGTGGCCGGCAGGCATTCCGGGCCCGAGTTCTGGTTGATGCGCTCACGCCAACTGAGCACGAAAAGCCAAAAACATTTAGGAAGGCGCCGTCGTCGCCAGCCGCGGAACTGGGAATCCAGCGTCAGCGCTGCTCTCTCAACCTGAGTTTCGTCAAAACGAAGACCACAGCGTCCTTCGAGCCAGTCTTTTGCGGCATCCGGAGCCTCACGACGCAGTACCGCAGCCGCTACGGCCACTTGCCGTGCCCGATCCATCCAAGTGCCCTGATCCAGCGGAGGTGGGCGGAACGGTGTGAACACTACTTTACCGTCATCCTGAGAACGGAAAGTGGGACTCGGATTGGGAAACTCCTGTGGCAGGTTGGCGACCAGATCCCGCAGGATCGAAGCTAGGCGGGTGTGTCCTTGTCGGGCCAAGACCTGGATGGGATTCGGCGGCTCAACCGGTGCCTGAAGTTCGATGGCGGATGCGTTTTCCAAAGTCACGGGAGCTGTGATGAGTAAGAGGTGACGTGAACCAGAGAATTGTTGGCCACGAGCGGCGGGGGTGGAGCAGCCTCGCCGCGTTCTTCGACCGGAGTGCCCGCTTCAACCGACACGCCGTTGGCGCGAAGAAATTCCTGAATATACCGAGCAGAAAGGGCGATGGCGCCTGTCGTGGAGCTCGATTTCGGAGCCGGGTCCACCACGATGCCGACGATTTGGCCGGAGATATCCAGCACCGGAGCACCCAAAGTCGTCGTCGGCATCCGATCAGAAAGGGTTAAGTAGCGCGGATCGGCTTTCAGTCCGGAATTCCGCAACACGCGGGATCGGTGAGCGTTGGGTTGCAGGGAGTCGCTGGCGATGCCGCCGGGAGCCATGTTCATGCAAAAAACCCACGTGCCCGGCAGTGCTGAATTCCTGTTGGTTTGTATGGACAGCGAATGGAACGAACGGGAGCCCCCTTGAATTTGCACCACAGCCAAGCCGAGGGCCTGGTCCACTTTAACCGGGGTTGCCCGCAGTTTGCCCCCGATAATGCTGACGGTGATACCTCGTGCTGAGGAGGGCACGTGGGCAGCGCTGGTCAACACATGACCCGCGGCCGAGACAATGCAACCGGAACCGAAGGCGCTCGGTGGTTCATCGGTCAATCGGGAGTTCGACTGGATTGTGGCTACGCTGTCATCATGGAAGGTCGAGGGCTTGGGTTGAAATTCGGATACGAGTGTCCTACCCCGTTCCAAGTCGGCCGGGGTGATGATCCGGAGCAATTGGCGGCGAGCAGCGGCTGCAACCTCGAGACCACTGGCTTCTGATAGACTCCACCATCGGTACACCTCGGCCATGTCTGGCTTCAGCACTCGGCCCCGGTAGTAGTACTGCCCTAAAAGGTACTGAGATTCTCGGTGGCCATGCAGCGCCGCCTTGCGCAGATACATTTCGGCCAAAACGGGATTCTGAACACTGTTACCCGAATCGTAGAGAATCCCCAGTTGATATTGGGCCAGAACAAAGTCGAACTCCGCAGCCCGCCGGTACCATTGGATCGCTCGGGAGGCATCCACCGAAACACCTCTGCCGTAGTGGTACAAGCCTGCCAAGCTGCACATCGATGGCACGAACCCATGTTCGGCGGCACGAGTGAACCAGACCGCGGCATTCGAAGCCTGATTCTGGTCGAGATTCAGTTGCCCCAACAGATGTTGTGCCGCCACCAATCCTTCTCCGGAAGCGTGCTCCAAGTGCTTCCGGGCCGCTGTCCAATCCAACGGAAGACCATTGGTTCCTGTGTAGTAGCTTCGCCCCAAATTGAAGAGGGCTACCGGATTTCCCAGCTCTGCCGCCTGGCGATAATAATTGATAGCCTTGCTAATGTCCTTGGGGACCCCCTGCCCTGTTTCGTGGAGATATCCAAGGTTGAGCAGGGCTGGAGAATTCTGATTTTGCGCCGCCTTCGAGTAGGCATCTAGAACCTGCGAACTCGTTCCTGCGGCCTGCCCAAGCTGGTTCGATAACCCAACATTAAACCAAGTCCAAGAAGTGTCGGGCCCACTGACCGAGTCCACTGATTGAACCGTTTGCAAAGGCTCGGTCGATCCTATGCCAGCGGAAGCAAGCCCTTGAGCGGTCGGTTTGGTCGCGGCCGCATCGTTGGTCTTTGGCAAACTGGAAACAACCGGGTTGGCTGCCCAACCTCTTTCCTCCCCTGCTCCAATCGCTCCGAATACAACAACCCCAATCGCTAGGAGCCTTTTCCAGCTCATCTTAGATTGTAGTAGGTGCAACGGAACCATCACGGCGTCTCGCAGCAATTCATAGGCCAACCCTGATTCGCAAACCCGTGGCACGACCCGTGCTGCGAAGCCCGTGTATGACCGAAGCGCTGTTTGGCAGCGTCAACTATCTTGCTGAGAAACGGAGTCTCGATGTGTGCGTCGAACGGCAGCGCGCCCTCGCGTCCAATATCGCCAATCTCGAGACCCCTGGATTCCGTCGGCTCGATGTCTCTTCGCAGTTCCGGACTCAACTGTCAGAGGCGGTTCGTCGTCAGGACGACTCTACCCTCAACACCCTGCGACCGACCGTTGCGGTGGACACCAGCGCTCCAGCAAGAACACCGGACGGTAACTCAGTGAATCTCACCGATGAGCTGATCGCCATGCAAGACAATGGCCTGGAGCACAGTCTGCATGTTCAGATGATCAGCGCTCGGATGTCGCGATTGCGCTCCGCTATCAGTGGGAGGATCTCGTGAACCTGATCCCAGGAGCCCATAGCGCCTCTCAAGGGTTGCGTGCTGAGCAGGTGCGATTGGAGGTTATCAGCCAGAACATCGCCAACGCACGGACCACGAAAACGGCTGATGGCGGTCCTTATCAGCGTCAGGCGGTCCGATTTAAGGCTGCTCTGGGCGATGCCATGAGCGCTCAGGCGGCTGCCGGTAAAAACCCTCCTACCTTGGAAATTGTCCGAGATCCGAAAGCCGCCGTGCGGGTTTATCAGCCGGGTCACCCGGATGCCGACAAGGAGGGTTTTGTCGCCTATCCAGCCATTAATGTGCACGAGGAAATGGCCGACCTGATTTCGGCCAACCGATCCTACGAAGCCAACATCGCAGTCATGCGCAACGGCCGGGCGCTGGCGCAGCAGGCCCTTTCGATCGGAAAGCGCTGATTCCTGAATCTGAACTGAACCCATGACACCGGTCACTCCTAGTTTCTCCAATAGCCTCGCCGCGGCTTGGGCACGTCCGGCCTTGGCCAAGACGGCCGGAGCCTCGACAGGCTCTGTGGCCGAGTCGGGAGTCGCTGCACCCGGCTCGCGGTTCGGCGATGTTCTCTCGGAGATGATCCAGAAGACCGACGCTAGCCAGAAAGCATCGACGGCGACGACCGGCGCAATGCTCTCCGGACAGAATGTTCCGTTGCATCAGGTCATGATCGCATCCGAGGAGGCGAGCGTGTCGTTTCAGCTGATGCTGGAAGTCCGCAACAAACTGCTGGATGGCTATCAAGAACTCATGCGCATGCAGGTCTAATCAACCCTGATCTCTGCTCATACCTGATCCACAGCCACGTAGTTTTCATCCATGGAAGTTGTCCAAAATTTGATCAAGCAGTTGCGGGAGATCCTCTCCAAGCTGAGCGTCGCCCAGCAGGTGCTGTTCGGCTTGGCCGGGGCCGGCATCTTGATCGCCGGCATCGCTGTAGCGTTGCTGGGTGGTCGAACTGATTGGCGCCTCCTGTACGGGCGCCTGGACGCCGCGGAAGTGGGACGCATCGTCAGCGTTCTCGAGTCCCAAAAGATCCCCCACCGAATCGTTTCCGGCGGAAATGCGATTCAAGTCTCCGCCGAGCAGGTCCATTCGGTTCGGGCCCAATTGGCTGCCAAGGGCATGCCCAAGGCCGACGGCACG
This sequence comes from Akkermansia muciniphila, assembly GCA_945861075.1. Classification (GTDB taxonomy): domain Bacteria; phylum Verrucomicrobiota; class Verrucomicrobiia; order Limisphaerales; family UBA9464; genus SXXZ01. The sequence continues at coordinate 747 of CAMATE010000103.1, read as the reverse complement.
GGCTTCGAGATTTTCGATAAGCCCGCCTTTGGAATGTCCGACTTCGTACAACGGGCCAATTACGTTCGCGCGCTCCAAGGAGAATTGGCCCGCACCCTGCAACAAATCGACGGGGTCGAGAACGCACGGGTGATGATCGTGCTGCCGGAAAACCGCCTGGTAATCGATGCTCAGCGGAAAGCCACGGCCTCGGTGTTTCTGAATGTTCGCATGGCGGGACTGCTGACGCAGGAGGCAGTCAGCGCAATCCGCTTCCTTGTTTCCAATTCGGTCGAAGGTCTTCAGGCGCGGGATGTCACAGTGGTCGACAATTACGGAGCGGTCCTTTCAGAACCGTCCGATGAGAGCAGTGGAGCCTCTGCGGTCGGTGGCCAGCTGCAACAGCGCAAGAACATCGAGCGCTATTTGACCGAAAAACTCCGATCCATGTTCGAGACGATCCTGGGCCCTGGCCAGGCCGTAGTTCGCGTATCGGCCGAAATCTCCTTCGATGCCGTGACCCGCACCTCGGAATACTACGATCCGGCGGGCTCGGTTCCCAAGAATCAGAAAAGGACCCAAGAGATCACCGACTCGGTCAATCCGATCGCCGGTGGTGTGGCCGGGGTCGTGGCTAACACAGGTACCAATCTCAATGCGGCAGGGTCTCAGGGCTCCCGGTTGCAGAAGATCGATCAAACCGACGACTTCTACGTCAGCCGCTCCCAGACCAATGTGGTGGCTGGAATCGGTGGCCTGCGAAAAATC
>CAMATE010000102.1 GCA_945861075.1 Akkermansia muciniphila | reverse complement strand
CAAGGCTTCCTGCCACTGCGCCAAGGTCGCCGTTGTTCCAACGGACGTCAGCGTCAGCACTCCCGTGGATGCGTTGAAACTGCCCGAGATATTTCCGTGAGCTTGAGGATCATTGACATACCCCAGCACATCCTCACCTGACTGGTACCCACCACTGACCGCCACCGTCGCCGAAGCCAAGGTCGTATTGTCCGCATCTGAAACCGTGATGCCGCTATCCACCACCACCGCCACTTGTTCAGTGGCTTGCGAAGCACTCTGGGACGCAATCAACGAGGGAGCGTCATTCACTCCTGTCAGGTAGATCACTAGGTTGGCAGTCGTCGTGACCGTCCCATCGCTCACCGTCACTAAATGCGTCTCCGTGGTCGCCGCACTGACCGCGTTGATCGCCGCGGCGTTTGGCGTGAATGAGTAGGCTCCAGTCGCGACCGCGACTGTCAGGGCACCATAGGCCCCAACCTTGGTCGCAATTCCGTCCACTGGAGCAACCCCTGATATCCCGTACGTCAGCGTCGTCCCCGCGTCCACGTCCGCTCCTGCCAAAATTCCAGACGCACCCGCAAAGCTGTCGCTGACTGAGGTGTCCGCATATCCGATTGCGCTCGAAAGATACCGGACAATCACAACTCCAGAACCACCATCCCCGCCGACCGGAGCCGTCGAGTGACCGCCACCGCCGCCGCCACCGCCGCCGGTGTTGGCTCCACCACTGAGGCCGTTTGCCCCTGCCTGGCCACCGGCACCCCCTCCCCCGAGTCCGCCGGCCAGAGGCACTGAGTGATCAGTACCTGCTGCACCACCGCCCGCGTAATAAACAGTCGATCCAGAAATGGTACTGACTACACCGCCACCACCAACTCCGGAATTGTCCGGAGTGCCGCCAGCGCCGCCACCACCGCCACCATGATTGGCCGGGGTTGTGCCAAATGCGCCGCCCTGCAAACCTTGGTCAGCCACACCGGCGCCCGCCTGTCCTTGCCATCCAGCTCCGCCTCCCGATCCTCCGTCTAGACCGAGATTGGGGCCAAAACCACCTCCGCCGCCGCCACCTGCCGCCTCCAGTGAGCCAAATCGGCTAGAACCTCCGCTAATTCCTCGGGCACCGAAGCCCCCCCCCTTGCCGCCGCCACCCACTAATACCGAAATCGGCACACCAGCATTCACTGCATAGCTCGTGCTGGAGAGAACACCACCACCACCACCACCGCCACCGACATAGGAGCCACCGCCACCACCGCCACCACCGACCACCATCACCTCCACTACTCCAGACGCTGACGGCATGAAAGTGTCGGAGGAACTGGTGAAAGTGTGAACAGCGTATCCACCCGCAGAGGTTTTCACACCGCCCTGTCCAAAAAAACCGAGTGACAGAGAGGGCGCATCATTCACCGGGGTGACTTGAATGGTCACAGTCCTCGAAGCGGACAGGTTGCCATCGGAGACCGTCAGGCTCGCTGTGCGGGATTGAGTGTCATTTTGGGGGGGCTGATACTTCAGGTTGCCCAGGGTGGTGAGGTAGGCATTGAGATCGGCGGCGTTGCCCACCAAAACGGTGGCGGTGGCGGAACCCGATACAGTGACCAGACTCGAGGGGGCAGCCGTCAGAGTCCCGTCCGGCACGCTCAAGGTCAGGGTCAGTACGTCATTTTCAACATCCACCAGCGGACTCCCATAGAGATCGAGATTGCCAGAAACATCCTCCGTGACCGTCCAGGAATCAGGAATTCCGGTTATACCGATGGAAACTGACAGACGCCATGAAGCTCGATCCAGCCCGTAGTCGGATCCATAGAAAGTCCAGTCCGTGTTTTGGGAATACGGGTTGTCTCCGAAACCAATGTCCGGATTGGAGTTGCCATGGTTATTCCAGCCAAAAACCGTCTCCTGGGAAGTGAGGTTGTGAATCTGGAAGGATCCGAACGACCCACTACTCGATATAGTATCATCCAGATCGTAAACATCACTGCTCCCCGAAGTGGAAACGGGGTCTACGGCGGTCGGGGAATAGTTGTACGGCCAGATTTCCAAACGGCCTGTCATTCCTGAGCCTTTCGTAACCGCACTCACATTAGATTCGACCGAGAGATTAGAAACATTGCGTTGGATCGGGATGACATTGACTGCGGGAAACCTAAGTGCTGCCACAGTCAGGCCGCTCCACGCTTCAAAGGACGCGTTCACGTACTGCAAGGTGTTGTTCACCTGAGCTTCCATGGAATAGCGCACCTGTTGAAAGGAAACCCCGGACAACGTCTCCGAGTTGTCGACCGAGTAGACAATCAGGCCACTCGTGTTTCTGGTGGGAGTAGTTGTTGCATAGAGTTCTCTCCACACCTGTGAGGCAAACTGCGGAGCCGAGTTCGCCCGGGCCATGGCAGTATTTGAGGCATCACTGATGCCGACGGAGTTCACGGCCAAAACGCGGAACTGATAGGTGGTTCCGTTAACCAATCCCGAAACCGTGGCCGAGAGGGCCGTCGAAACCTCATCTTGAAACGTCAGCCAAACGGATCCCCCATTGGCCGAATATTCGATGATATAGTCACTGGGGATCGTGCTCGTGGTCGGCGGTGCTGACCACGACAAGACCACACTCGAATCACCACCGGTGGCCGCCAATCCGGTGACGGGCGAAGGCACCACTTGTGAAGAGACCAAGCTTACAAAGGAGAAACTCGGCCCGTAGTGACCGTACCAAGTGTAGGGCAACTGCCCCGGGGTCTGTTGGCCGAACAGCGAAACCCGCACCGTTTTGATCTCGTCGAACCGGGCAACCGCACTGCGGCTGAGGCTGAGCGACTGCAGCGTGGCCCCACTCGGGGCCACTGCATTGCCGACGCCAGAATCAGGATATCGAACTGTCGCCAAGCTCGAACCGTTGACATCCAAAAACTCGGCTAAAACCCAATACTGTCCCTCCATTTGGTTCTTCTGAACTTCGAAGCCTAGATAAAAATTGGAGGCCTGTGGCACAACTCCCGAAACCGAGACCTCCTGGGAAACAACAACTGTGCTGGAATTACCGAAGTGGAGATTTCCGTTGGCGATGGAGGGACTTTGGTCATTACCGGACTCGGCAGCCACAAACGGCACGAAACCCTGATTAGAGGTCCAGCCCGCGGGGTCGGTCGCACTGCCGGGAAGCATCTGGTCGAAACTGGGATTCACCAGGATCTCGTACGACCCACCACCCCAAGCCAAACCGCCGCTCCAGAAGCACAAACTAAATGCGAACAACCAGCGCCCGATTGCGGATACCCAACGCCATATCATGGTAAGGGTTTGCAACCTCACAGGCTTCCGCCTTTCTGAGTCAACGCGCCTAAATCCGTCAAATTCGTGATGGCCTGAACGACCGCTCCGTTGCTTAGCACCCATTGGCCGGCGAGTTGGCCTTCCAGGCTCCATTTCCGGGCCAATCCGTGGGCCTTGCCGCGGGCCATGGTCACTTCCAACGAGGGTTTTCCATTGGTGTGCCACTCGCGGTGCAACCCCTCGATCTCTCCCGCCCTGATGTCAGTCTCTGCGATCCGGTTCCCGATCTCATCCCACTTGGTGCGAAGCCCATGCGAGCGCCCCTCACGGAACATCTCCCGCACCGCCAGCACCGCGTTGGTCCACCATCCCTCGGAGAGGCCATGCAGCAGTCCGTTTGAGACTGCCGAGCGCGACTGCATCGTCCCGTCGGGGTAGAACTCCACCATCATCCCGGTGAAAGCGTTGGTCTCGTCGGTCTTCATCCATCGCCCTTCCCGCAGCACCAACCGGTCCCTGCCCACGGTCTCCACACCGGACTCCACCAAGCCCGGAGTCTGCCACCGGCGCAGACCAACGACCAACGAGACAAGAACCAGGAACAGAATTCCCACCACGACCACCGGCCGGTTGAACGAACCGGGCCGGGATCGGGATCCAAGTTCACCTCCCCTCAGCGTGTCATCGCTCATTGCCCGGTCACTTCACCAACAGCTTGTAGAATTTCGGAGCGAGGGCAGATGCCTCGTCGCTACCCGGATCTCCTCCGGTCACCACCGCCCGGACGCGGGTGAGTTGCGAGGTCTGATGGAAGGAAACCGGGCCGCCCGACGCCGAACCCTGAATGCGGAACCTTATCGGCCGCCAGGTCTGCAAATCGGCCGAGGCCGAGATCGTGTAGCTGCGGCCCCGCAGCGCCACGAACTCCAGCACCGGATCAGCGGCCGAGAATTCCACGATGTCCAGACGGAACCCATCCTTCGGATCCCACGCATAGGTCCCGGCCAGATAGGCCTGCAGCACCGACAGCGGGTTGCCGTTGAGCCGGTCGCCCGGCTTCAGACCCTCCAGCGTGAGACCCAGGTTGCCAGCCGCGATCACCGAGCGCTCCCACCCGTCGGGCAGGCCGTCCCCGTCAGTGTCCTCGCCGAGGGTCAGGTCCACCCGGGACGACTGAGCGGGTTGGCCCAAGAGTGCCATGTTGGCCTTCATCTCGATCGGCAGGTATGTCCGCCCGGCGATCTTTACGCGGATGCGAAAAGGTGCCGCGGGCCGCATCGCCGTCGGGCGGTACAGATCGGCGGTCAGTCCGGCGTCCACCGGGACCTCGAGGCGGTAGTTTACCCCGGCCTCCAAGCCGGGGACCACTGTGGTGGTGATGGCGGTGCCAGCCAGCGTCTCGAGCGTCAACTCGGTGCCCGGCGAGATCAGCGGGTTGCCGAACTCGTCCCGGACCAGGCCGTACACGGTGTGATGGGGCAGCGGTGGGAATGCTAGGGCCCGATGTCCTAGGACCCCGAGCAGTACAGCCAAAAGGAGATGGCGAAGGATTCGCATGGTCAGCAATGGTTCAGTTGCCCGAGTACGAGTAGGACACAATGTGCAGTTTCACGTCCTTCACGCTCTGGATGAAGCGGTCGAGGCCCTCCGTCGGATTGTTGAGCAGCGTCTGGCCGGGGATCACCAGCTTCCACTGGCTGTTCCAGACCGATCGTCCGATCAATCGGGCGTTGGTGAACTGCGAGCGGGCCAAACCGCCACTGGCACCGTAGATGTTCGGCGTGAACACAGCCGCCGTGGGCACCGGGCGGAACGCCTGGTGCTTGCGGACCGAGAACAGCGGCTCGGTGAGGGATTCCGAACTTTGCCACAAACGCTTGGTCGAGAAGTCGGAGCTGCCAATATTGAAGGGCATGGGCACGGTCACATCCTGCACCGCCCAGGTGCGGATGGTGCTCTGGTCGCCCAGTGGCGGACTGCGCATGGAATCCAGACCCACGGGGATCAGGTACACGTAGGGGGTGGCCGCCATCGCGGTCGAATCCATGAAGGCCAAGTTGGGGTCGGCCGGTGAGACGGCCCCGGAGCCGACAATCGCTCCGGTATTCGGGAACGGGTTGTCCATGCCCTTGTAGCCCTCCAGGGCCACACCCATGCCGAAGATCTTCGTGGCGAAGGCGCTCGGATGGAAGGCTGAGTCCCCCGCCGCCAATGGCAGACCAAAGAGGTTCAGGCCGTCGGCGACAGTGGTGGAGAACTCGAGGATCAAACCCGGCACCGCCAAGCCGTCGCCGCGGTCCAACTGCATGCACAGACGGCGGACATCGACGTCCTGCAGCACGTCGTCACGACGGGCACGGTTGAGCACATCCTTCCAAGTGGTGTCGCCGTCAGTGCCGGGAAGGATGCGGAAGTTGCCGGTGCGCAGCGAGGCGGTGGTGCCGTAGCCGTCGGGGTTGTTGAACCCGAGTCGACCTTTGAGCACCTGCCAGTCCGCGTTCATCTCGGCCAGAGCGCCGGACAAGCCAGGATCGCCAACGGCGCTACCAGTGAACTGCGGTTGCCCATTGCGTACGACGCCCAAGGCGCGGGCCTGAAGGATGCGGTCCACGAAGGCCTTGCCACTCTGACTGTTGAGCATACCCGTCTCGTAGTCGTAGGCGTTGGCCGCGAGGAGCGAATAGCTGGAGGCGAGGTCGAATAGTGTCTCGTACCGGTCGAGCTTTTCGTTGCGGAAGAGGCGGAACGCCACATCGCGGGTGCGGTAACCCTGGATGGCCGCCGCCGCCCGGAACCGGAATGCCTGACGGTCTGCCTGGATACGCTCACCCTCGGCGACCAGACTCCGAAGCTTCAGCTGCGCATCGTCGAGTTCGCGGCGGCGTTGGTTGATAATGGTAAGCAGCCCATAAACCTCCCCCAACTGATCCGACAGATCAGCGAGGCTTTGCCGCAGCTCCATCTTTTTCTCCCGGGGCTTGATGTAGTCCATCTGCGACCACTGCTCGGTGGTCGTGGTGGCGTACTCGAGGGCCTTGACCACCACGGTCCGGGCCACCTTGACCGCATCCAGCGCTTCCTCGACCACGCCACCGGCGGCCTCGATGGCTGCGCGACCCCCTGAAGTCAGGTCGCCGCCGGCCGCCAATCCGGCCACCAGCGATTGAGGCAGAGCGTCCTTCACGACCTGTGACAGGTTGTTGGCGGTTGCCTTGGTCTTCTCGGTGAAGAGCTCGAACAGGTCGTTCGCCAGATTCACCGACTGGAAGGTCTGCTGGGCGATGAGCAGGTCACGCTCCTTGTCGTAGATTTCCTTGGAGGTGAGCCAATTAGCCTTAAACATGTCGACGGCGCCTTGGAATCCCGAGATCCCCCCATCCAGCTCACTCCATGCTTGGGCATAGCGGTTCTCAGCCGCCACCAGCGCCGAAATGGATTGCTGGATGCGTCCAGGATACGCCCTGCGCCCGGTCCAATCTTCAGGCTTTGGCATGTATCCCTCGGCGGTGACCTGAATCGTGAAATTGGTCAGTGTCGGGAATGCCGACATGGTGAATTGATTGATGTCGAATGAATCCGCCTGACCGATGGGATCAGCGAGGGCCGGGATGCTTCCCTTCAACTCTATTGTGAACTCGCGCCCACTAGTGTTTCCCCGGCCTCGTCGTAAGCCGCCTTCTCCGGTTTCCTCAGGAAACAGCAACTCTGGCATGTCCACATAAGGGTAGTGGATCAGGTCGGGTCCTGTGTAACCCTGAAGGTAGGTCTTTCCTGGCCCGATGTCATCGGTGTATGGGGTGCCGTAGAGCTCGATGAGCTTGGTCGTCAAGGCCCGCTCGTTGTCCTGGATTCCGGCTTTGACGTCCTCCAGTGAGTCGCCCTCCGAGCGGATGGCTGAGGACATGATCCGGGCCTCCTCGAAAGCCATCGCCGCGTTTTCGAGTGTTCCCACCGTGCGTTCGTACAACTGCTCGAAGTGGCCCTTCGGGTTGGGTCCGGTCACGACATTCGGGTTAATGTCCAAGGCCAAGCTGTCGCGCGGCAGCCCCAGCGGCGTCAGGCCGGCCTCGGCGTTGTCGAGCACCTGCTGAACCTCCCGGTAGATCAGGGGCAACTGACCCAGCTCAGGCACCGTGGTGCGATCGATCTTCTGGATGCCCTCGTGCGTCGGGTCGGGATCCACCTCCGGCAGCATGGAGTTGCCCACCACCCAGTGCAGGTAGGCCCCCTGGCCCACGCGGCTGGCCCAGTGGTCGAGGCCCCAATGCCGTTCCGTGGCGACCACCCGGTTGGTATTCCGTCGGGTCTCACCAAAACGGTCCCATCCGACGGCATCTCCCGAACGATAAGCCTGGCGAAAAACCAGCTTCAGGACCTCAAGGCCCGTTTGGCTCACGGAGCCGGCCGCCGTCGCAAACTTGCGCTCATCGACATAGTCCACCTGGATCGACTTGCCGAGAATGGTGACGGCCTCGGTTCGGGGCACCCAATCGAATTGGTTGTTGAGGATCAGACCGTAATAACCCTTGAGGGCTGTCAGATAATGGCCATAGGCGTCGCCGTGGCCCTGCGGGAAGGCCTTGGCCGCGTCGGCCGCATCGATCACGCCATCGGTGTTAAGGTCCTTGATATTGTAGTTCTCGGTGTAGATGACCTCGCCCGAGTTGATGCCCCGGGTAAAGTTCCAATACAGCCGGTTGTAGGCCGGTGACGTCTGCACCCCGGGCTGCATGAAGTCGTCGCGCCCGCGCAACAGGGCGAGTTCCTCCTCCAGGAGCGAGGGCAACTGGCCGGCGAAGCTGTACTTGGCAGTCGCCACGCTGCCTTCGGTGCCGCCACCGGTGCCGGTGGCGATGGTGGGATTGTCGGCATCGGCTGCAGCCTCGTCACCGAGCAGCGAGTACAGGTCGTTGAGGTAGCCAGCCACCAGAAGAAGCGCATCGTTGGCCGGGCCATAGTTGATTCCGGCGTCGATGCTCAGTTCCCTGCCTCGCCGGAGCACAGTCTCGTAGATTTCGACCAGGCCGGAGTCGTTGATGTTCTTCAGGCTGAGCGCGATGGCGCCCTCCCAGCGGCGACCCGCCTGGCTGATGACGCTGACGTCGGTATTGACCGCGTTGTTGTAGAGGTCCTTGACGCGTTGCTGGAACGGGTTGATGCCTGCCAACACCCGCTTGATCCAACCCTCGGCCAGTTGCGGCTGGGTCCACGTCGACCACTGGCCGATGAGCGGGTCGGCCGTGTTGACCGAACGGTACCGCATCAACAGGTAGTTGTCGGCGAGAACCTGCACGCCCGCCCCACCCAGAGTGTATCTGGGCAAGCCGGTTCCGGATTGCAAGGCCTTCCATTGGGTCATGCCGGCGTCCATCAGCGGCGGAGCGCCGTCGACCGGAGCCCCGATGCGCCACTCGTATTCAAATTCGTCGAAACGACCAGCCAGATCCGGGGTGTGCTGCACGGTCAGTAGCTCATTGAGCGGATTGGCCGATGGCACCACCTTCAGTTCTCCTGGCCAAAGGCCTCCGGCCACACGCAGCACATGAACTGACACCGGCTCGCCGGGGGGTGTGAAGGCCCGTCCATTGCCAACGATCACCGACACCATGCCATAACCCGGGCCGGAGGCGCTCAACGCATAGGAGTCGACAGCGGTCTCGCTGCTGCGGATTGCCAACATGTTGCCCACGGTGACATTCGTCCGGAGGCTGGGGTTCGGCACGAACTGGCCTGGCACGTTGGGGTTTTCCTGAAAGGTGTCGACCACGGCGGTCAACCCGTTCACCAGATTGTTCCACTTGGTCTTCTCGTCCGCGGGCGAAGCGGGGCAGAGGTCAAGCACCGACTGCAGGTCCTGTCTGGCTGACGTGCCGCGCAGGACGTTGAGCTGCAGGTACTTTTCGCCAACGGGCTCGTCCTTGAACTCACCTTTCAGCATCAGAGACCCCCCTTGGCCCACGTTCGGGTCATAGTACACGCGGGAGGCCAAATGCGGCGGAAGGTTGGGGAAATAGATAAGTCCCTGGTTGGCCTCCGTAAGGATGCCCGAAGGCAGCTGGGTCAGCTCGACCGACGCCAAGGAGGCGGTCTTGATGCGCGTCGGGTCGATGAGCACTGCGCTGGGTTTGGCCAACGTGAGGTTGGTGGCGATGGACTGCTGGTAAAGCACCTCGACACTCGTCTGGCCGCGGATGGCCGGAAGGCCGTTGAAAGGCCCGGTGAGGGTCTGACCCGGCTGCAGGACGGGCGGCAGGACGGGCCACGCAGGACGGTAGACAATATCGAGAGAGGGGGTGACCTTGGCGTCCGGCATACCGGTAAAGGTTCCCGCTGCGGCGCCCCGGGGTCGCAGGTAGGGTACGATGCTGCCGACCGCGACCGGGGGACGGCCGGGCCACGCGAAGCCCTCCTCGGTTTTGTAGTAGAACCGCATGCGGAAGCTGTTGGCATCAGTGGATCGCTCGGCCAGGAATGGCGGACGACCAGCATAGGTCACCGCTTGTCCATCCACGGTCTGGCCGGCGATGGTCAAGGCTCCTTGGGTCACCTCGGCACCACTGCTCTGGACCGCCAGCGAGAAGGCCAAGGCCCCGGTGTGGCGATTGGTCAATCCCAACCCCACGTCGATGACCTCGATGTCATAGGTCCGTCGGGTCGCCGCACCGCTTGAAGGCGTACCGGCCAAGAAGATCCCGCCGGCATCGGCATCGGCCACCATCCAGTCGGGCAAGGAGACTCCGGCGACGGGCTTGACCACCAAGCCTTCCGCCCGTCGGGAGGCATGGATGTAATACTTGAAGGGACGGCCAGAAATGGCGGTGGCCTGCGGGAGCGCCTCGAAGGCCTTGCTGGTGGGGTTGTACCGGCCCGATCGGAGATCGGGCTCCTGATGCAACCCGCGGTACACCCAGAAGGAGTCCTTACGGTCCCGGATGCTGAAGGACTTGTAATGGCTGAAAGGGCCGTTGGCATCCCTCGATTCCGACCAGTTGACCGGAAGGTTGCCGAACCCCGCCGCCGGACGAATCTCTAGGTTGTAGTTCACGCGGGCCACGCCCTCACCCTCCACCGGTGGCGGCAACAGCGGCAGGGGCATGGGCGCCTGCAGGATGCGTCCAGCCTCGACCACGTAGTCGAAGAGCAGGCCGGCCTCGGGCTTCTCCCGGAGAACCTTGAAGACGGCCATGCTGGGCCGCCCGTCCGAACCCGTGTGGTCGATGAGCACGAAGGGCAACGACGAGAAGTTGCCTCCCGAGGTGATGTTGAGGTCATCACGCAATGCCCAGCCTTGGCCGCCGATCATCAGGGCGTGTTCCTCGTTGGGATTGTAACCGACGGCCGCAGGGTCGTTCTCGTAGTAGATGGAACCCTTGGCCTCGAGGCTGTCCAACCCCCCCGTGCCGGCGTTGCTCGCCAGCACAATCTCACGGGGCTGGGTCGGATACTGGATCGTGTACCGGACGAAGACC
>CAMATE010000101.1 GCA_945861075.1 Akkermansia muciniphila | reverse complement strand
GTTCTTAGGCCCGCGAATGCTATCTGCTCACCCGCGTCGTGGCTTGTTTTTCAGATTGGAGATGCCAGAGGGTGACTCAGCAGTGGATGTTCGAGTTTCATCGCTCAGCAGTTCATTGGGGGGCACCCCAAGTTGTTCGGCACCGCCGGGATTGTGGCGCTTGGATCCGGAGAGGTCGCGGCCGGACGACTCACACTGGGCCAGTTGCTGGTGTTTCTGGCCTATCTGGCACAGCTCTATGAGCCCCTGAACCAGTTGTCGCACTTGGGCGGCACCATTTCCACGGCCCAGGCCAGCGCCCAGCGGGTGCTCGAATGGCTCAACACGCCCGACCACTCCGCCAACGGCACCACGCCCACGCCCCGCCCCGCCCACGGAGTGGATCTGGAGTTCTCAGCAGTGGGCTTCGCCTACGAACCCGGCCGGCCTGTCCTCAAAGGCCTCCATCTCAGCCTTAAACCCGGCGAGATCGTCGCCATCGTCGGAGCCAGCGGATCGGGCAAGACCACGCTGCTGCAGTTGATTCCCCGATTCCTGGAGCCCGCCGCGGGCCAGGTCCGCTGGTGTGGCCTGGATCTGAAGAGCCTCGATCGGCAAAGCCTCCGTCAGCAGGTCTCTTGGGTATTGCAAGAACCGCTGCTCCTGCCCACGACAGTCGCCGAGAACATTGGATTCGGACGCGATGGGGCGACCCGAGCAGAAATAGAGGCCGCGGCCCAAGCCGCCCAAGCCCACGAGTTCATCCAGCGTCTGCCTCAGGGGTATGATACGCGGGTCGGCGATGGGGCCGCACGATTGAGCGTCGGCGAAAAGCAGCGCATCCACCTGGCACGCGCCTTCCTGAAAGACGCCCCGGTGCTCCTGCTGGACGAACCGACCAGTGCCCTCGATGGAGAGAGCGAGTTGGCCGTGATGGCCGCAGTCCAGCGGCTGACGCACGGCCGAACGACGCTGATGGTCGCCCACCGCCCCGAAACGCTCCACATCGCCCACCGCATCGTGCGCTTGGAAGGCGGAGCTCTCTTCGAAGAACCCGCCCGCCCGACTCGGTGATACGGGCTGAGGGGCCCGCACCACTGAGGCGACTCTGGGGGGCGGCAACCATCCGATCACGGCTGGACCATGAATCCGGCCTCGGCCCAGTCAGCAAAGTCTTCGCGCGATCCATTGCCGGCATCCATGGTGACAAGACTCAAGCGTCGGGCACCGGCCGGAATGGGCACATCGAAGTGCCAAGCGTCGGTCTTCACGCGCATCACCGGGCTGACTGCGGCTTCCTTGCCGTCGATCAGCACCTTGAACACCACGCTCGGAAACTGGGCCAAATTGGAACCATTGCTCACCTCCAACACGTTTTCATCGGCTCCGGCCAAGGCCACGAAGCGCCGAAACTCCGGCTTCAGCGCATATTCCACCGCACAGGGCGCATGCACGCCGAGGCCGCGGGTGTAGGTCGTGCGATTGACTCGCAGCGGACCCCCGAGGTTGGCCCGGTCGGTTTGAGGCGGCCGGGTGTTGCCCGAGTAGCGAACCTCACCCCCGTACGTGTGTCCGAATCCCACGCTGCGGGTGGCCTGAAGGGTCGACAACAACACCTCCGGCCGCGGCGGCATTGGCCCGTTCTTGGCGAACGAACCCTCCGATTCCAAGCACACCGCGCGGCCGTTCAGGAACGCACCAACACGCAGTCGGGTCGTCTCGGAAACGACAAAGGGTCGGGTGTACTTCAACGACTTGGGCGTGGGGGCCGATCCGTCCAACGTGTAGCGAATATCCGCTCCGGGCTGCAGTGGTGCCGACAAGGTCACGGTGATGGGCTTCTCGAAGAGGTGCGGCCGAATGCGGGTGCCCCAAGGCGTGATGCGCACCGGATCCACCACCCAGTCCTTGCGCCAGCGACCGAGACGGGACAGTTCCTCCTGAAGGTGGATCGTCGGTGCCAAGTGCTTCTCGAAATGGGCCACCACCTGCTCGGTGTTGAGGTCCGGGGTGAAATTGCGGGCCGGGTCGTAGCCGGGGTGGGCATCGGTCATGTCACGGGCCAGCACGCACTGGAGTCCGGCCGACTTCATGGCTCGCAACCCCATGGGCTTACCTAGCAAACACACCTGAGTGTGGAAGCCGACGTAGATCAGGTGCGTGAGTCCATACTTCTGGCAGAGCGCGTACACCTCGGCCTGCGTGTCGGGCATCCAATCGTCGGGGCCGATGATCAGGTCCGGGTGCATGCCATCCCAACCGTAATTACCGCCGCAGCGTTCGGCACCGCAGGCGCATCCCCCGGCGTCGGGCACTGGCGGGCAGGTGACGTTCACCGCAGCCGGCACGGTCACCTTGGGCAAATTGAACACACGCTCCCGCTGGGGATATCCCACGTAGTTGTCCACGACATCACTCGGGCAAAGGAAGACCGGCATGCCCATTTCGCGGGCCGCAGCCAGAGCCTTGTTGATGCGCGGCACGAAGGCATCCACCCGCATGGTGGCGGTCTTGCACCAGTGGTAGTTCCAGATGTCTACCGCTACCACGCCGATGCGCGACGAATCCACCTGCTCGTGGGTGATGTTGGTTTTACCCGTCTGCGGATCACGGGTTTGCAAGCTCCAGCGGATAGGGACCGCTGAACTATTCGGCAAAAATCCCAGACACAGAAACAGGGCAAGAAATGGTCGGGCAAAAGTGTTCATGACTTGAAGGGCGTTCTGCTGATGAAAACGTCAAACCCCTACCCTCGCAAGACACGCGTCACAGCCCTGAGTGATCACCACCGACGACAACCGCAGCACAGATCTCGAGGATCCCGAGCGGCGCTCATGGGCTCATCGGTCCGACGATTCGGGCAAAATCGGCGGCGTGGCTTTTCGGAGGTCTCGAAGGATTTGCAGGGAGGTCACCAGCGACCAAAGCCAGGCCGCCCCGAACAAGGCCCCGCCCAAGATAAGTCCTCGCGCTGGTGGCCAAACGACCGCGTCGCCTGCCTGAACGCTGTCCCAAGCCCCTCGGACCAACTCCCAAAACCAGGCCAAGATCGCAATGAAGCCCGAAACCGCTAAACCCATTTGAAACATGCCCACCACCCGATGACCGGCCACAAAAGAACCCAGCCCGGGCGTGGCTCCCAGATTGATGGCCAAAGCCGTCCATCCGGCTGATTGATTACGGGGCTTTGCGGCCATGAATCACTGTCTCATAGGCGCACATCAACACCAGCATCGAGATGGGCATCGTCACCACCAATCCCACCAGACAGCACAACACACCGGCGAAGTTCAAAATCGCCATCACCACCAATAAAGCCAGACAGGACCACCAATGGCGTCTCACCTGCCGCCAACTCCGCTTCATGGCCGTCCAGAAGCCCACGCGTTGATCCAAGATTAAGGGCAACGAGAACATCCAATTGACCGTCAGGAAAACGGTGACCGGAAGACCGAGTAGAATCAGCCCCAGCCCCGGTGCCAACGCTGCAAAAGCCGGCCAACTGGCCGAACCCTTGGCCAAGCCCATGATGGCGCTCAGTCCCACACTGAAGAGGAGGACGATGAAGCCCGCCAACAGGGGCAACGACGCCAGAATCCCTACCGCCAAATTTCCGAGAAACAAATGGCCAAACATCTTACGGAACCCATCGAACAAGGATCCCAAAGGAGGCGTCTCTCCACGTATCACCCTCAGATAAACGACATAGAGACCGGCCATCAGCGGTCCACTAATGACCATGCTGCAAAGGCTGAACAAGGGACCGATGTAAGGCAGAGCTCCGAAAATCGACAGACCGAAGGTGATGAGCACGTACATCATCGGCGGCCCGAAGAGGGTGGAGAACTGCTGCTGGAACAGCCTCCAAGCGGACGTCAGGCAGTCAACGATGTCCAAGTCGTAATCCCCGTCGAAATCGGACGGAATGGAATTCGCTTCCGTCGGCGCTGAGATCAACGGCGGAGCAACCACCGGTGGTTGGAGTAAGACCACCAATTCAGGAACCTCACGCAGGAGTCGCCATGCGCCGTCTTCGCCCTGAACGCGTGTCTCGCCATTGACGCGCCGTTCGCGGATCCACTGGGCCAACTGTTCGGTCGGCACCGGACCGTACTCATTGCCGTCGCTGCCTACGATTCGATACATGGAAAAAAGGGGTGAGAGGGTTTTCGTGAGACGAATCAATCCCGGGCCACCGCTCGTCGGTTACCTGATGAGACCGGGATTCCGGAACGAGCGATGCCAATGCATGCGGTGAAATCTATCGCACCCGTCACTGGGCATCGATTGGAAAACGCGCGCACCGATTCGAAACACCACTCCTCATCCACCCTCTCGCCTAGACCGAATCCGGGATCCGATAACCTTTGCGATAGGCGGGCTTCAGCAACGCATTGGCCGAAGAGTTGTTGGTGAAGCGCTCGCGCACCGAATCGAAATACAACTGCTTTTGCCCGACCCGGTAGGAGATGTTCGCCAAGTGCACCAAACAGGCGCTCGGATGGACCTTCGCGATGTCGGCGTTGGGAACCTCACGGGAGCGGATGCAATCGATGAAATTGGGCTGATGCCATTTGTCGGGAAAATATCCTTTGTCCTGGTCGATGACCCGTCCGCCTTCGACAACTACCTGCCAGCCGCATCCGTGGCGACCGAGGTACATCATCGCCTTGGTGCCGTAGATCTCCACCCGCGTGGCCGAGGTCGGCCAATGCGGCCACTTGTCTCCGTAGCGCACCTCGCTGGGGAACTTGCGCAGGTAAGGGGTGGCATTGCCGCTTTCGCAGGTCATTGAAAAATCACCGTAGTCGTAGGTGATGCACTGAAACTCTGGAACCTCGCGCTTCGACTGGAAGGCATAATTGCCCCCGGTGCAGAGAACCGAACGCGGATGTCCCGGATCGCCCAGCACCATTCGGGTCAGGTCAATTTGATGGCTGGCGTCGTCCGCCAAGGTGCCACCTTTGTAGTCCCACCACGGATGCCAGTTCATATGGCGACCCGCATTGTAAGGCACCTTGGGTGCGGGCCCCAGCCATGCATCCCAATCGAGTCCGGCCGGAGCGGGACCATCGGGAACCGGTTCCCATCGCGAGCCGTCGAGCATGTTGTAGACCTTCACGTGGACAATGCGCCCCAACTTGCCGCTGGCGATGTAGTCACGCGCCGATGCCGCATATGGACCGCTGCGGTTCTGGAAGCCCACTTGCACAATGCGCCCGTACTTGCGGGCCGCCTCGATCATTTTGCGCCCCTCCCAGATCGCGTTGCAGGGGTTCTTCTCCACATACACGTCTTTACCGGCCTGGCAGGCCATGACCGTGGCCAGCGCATGCCAGTGTTCGGGCGTCGCGATGACGACGGCATCCACCTCGCGGTCGTCGAGGGCCACCCGCATGTCGGAGATACGCTGCGGTGCCCGCTTCTGAACACGGCTCAGGTCCTTCATGATCCCGTCACCCCGATCCTTCCAGATGTCGCAGACATATTTGAACTCCACTCCGGGCAGACGAGACATGCCGGAAGAATGATTGGAACCACGCCCACCGGCTCCGATGAGCGCCAGCACCACACGGCGCGAGGGCACCGAATCCGAGACAGCGGCGGCATTGGCAGCACGTGTGGAAACCGCGGCGACGCCAACCGCCGAGGTTGCGAGGAAATGACGCCGAGACAGGAGGGAAGAGCTCATGGGGATTCAAAAACTTGGCAAACCCATCGACGCAAATCCATCCCACATTCCGACCACATGGCTGATGGATACGATGATCCTTCGGCCGATTGCAAAATCCGGTGCGCTTTCTGGCTGACGCGGATTCACCGGCTCAGGTAGACAGTCTTTCATGCCCCGCCACTCACGCTCCCGTTTGGGACCCATTCGGGTCCTCGAGGGATATTGGCGGGGTTTGATCACCGCGTGGTTCCTGGTCGGGACGCTTCACCTGCTGCACGCCCAATCCGCAGATGTCTCGAGCGATTTTTTCGAGTCACGCATCCGTCCCTTCCTGATCACCGATTGCCAGGATTGCCACGGACCCAAGCGACAGCGCGGTGGATTGCGGGTTGATTCCCGGGAAGCCTTGCTCCGCGGGGGCGATTCTGGAGCAGCCGTGGTTCCCGGAAAGTCGAGCGAAAGCCGACTTCTCCGGGCCATCCAGCATTCGGAACCCGATTTGCAAATGCCCAAGGAGCGCTCTCGCCTGCCGGAGACGGTGATTCGGGATGTCGCCCGTTGGATCGATGCCGGGGCGGTGTTTCCAGCCACTGCCGAGTCTCAAGGGGGCAAGAGCCGCGATTCCTCGGCATGGCCCCGGGTCTTCGAGGCACGTCGACAATGGTGGAGTTTCCAACCACTCGTAGCTGCACCCGTTCCGCCAGTGCACCGAACCGATGGGCTCCCCCACGCTGTCGATCGATTCATCCTCGCTCGACTGGAGTCCGAGGGATTGCGTCCGGCGCCTCCGGCCGAACCGCAGGTCTGGTTGCGACGGGTGCATGAAACCATCATCGGATTGCCTCCGGAACCAGCGGAGGTCTCGGCGTTTTTGGCGGATCCCTCGCTCGAGGCGCGGGCCCGAGTGGTGGATACCCTGCTGGCCTCCCCTCGGTTCGGCGAACGATGGGCCCGTCACTGGATGGATTTGATGCGCTTCGCCGATTCCTATGGCCATGAGCAGGACTACACCATCCCCCATGCCTGGCGCTACCGCGACTACCTCATCCGCGCCTTCAACGCGGACGTGCCCTACGACTTGTTCGTCCAGGAACACATCGCGGGCGATCTCCTTCCGAACCCCCGACGTCATCCGGGGATCGGTTTCAATGAATCGGTGCTGGCAACCGGTTTCTGGTACTTGCATCAGGCGACCCATGCCCCGGTCGATCCCTTGCAGGATGAGGCCGATCGGATCGACAACCAAGTGGACGTCTTTTCGAAGACTTTCCTGGGCCTGACCGTGGCTTGCGCGCGCTGCCACGACCACAAGTTCGACGCCATCTCCACCCGAGACTACTACAGCCTGAGTGCCTTCTTGAGGGCCTCCCGACAAGACATCGCCTGCCTCGATCCAGACGGCACCTTGGAACCTCGACTCGGATCCCTGGTCCAGGAACACCATTCCCTGCAGGAAAAACTCACACCGATTCTGCGAAAGGCCCTGAAAGACCGCTCCCCCAGAGTGGCTCCCTACCTGAGCCAAGCACAAAATCTTCTCCGCTCAAACCTCTCGTCAAACGCTTGGGCCGGGGAAGTGCAGGCGACCGCACAACGCCACGGGCTGGATTCAAAGATCCTGGATCGGTGGATCGCAGAAGTTCGGGCCGCAACCCCAGCTACGTCCAACCATCCGCTGCGACCTTGGTTGGATGCAGACACCCCAGCCTCTCTGAATTCCAGAGCGCAGCTTCCTGCAGCAGCACCCAAGACCAACCATCCTCCCCCGTGGACTGTCCGACCCGATCCCGCCACTTGGAAGGTCAGCGGGCAGGCGTTCCGGACGACGGGATCGATGATCGACACCTGGCGGGTGGGTTCGATGGGACTGGAATTCCTGCCGGGAAGTATCGCCCACAGCGGTCGCTGGGCTCCCAACCTCCAAGGAACCCTGCGATCTCCAAGCTTCACCCTCACCCACAATCATCTGCACCTGCGGGTGGCCGGACGCAGCTCAAGGATCCGACTCATCATCGCCCGTTATGGGCTCCGGGAGTTCAATCCCCTGCTCTTTGAATCCACCCAGATCGATGTCGATGCCGGAGCGGACTTCACCTGGCGGTCCATCTCATCAGGGCTGCATCGCCATCGAGGACGTCTGGCCTACTTGGAGTTGTTGGATGATGGAGACGGATTCGTCGCGCTCGATCAGATGGTCTCCACGGATGATCCGAACCCCCCGACGCAACCTGAAAGGGTCTGGATTCCCGAGACCAAAAACCCCTCGATCACCAAGGCCGACGCTCTCGAACAAGCGATCCACGCGGGCATTGGGTCATGGACCCGAGGAACACCCGATCTCCCGGAACTGCTGCTCGCATCATCCCTCTGGCACCGGGGATTATTGGATTGGGGAAGCTCGGAAAAAGCGCTCTCCCGCCTCGTTGATCCCATCCGGTCAGCCGCACGGCAACTGCCCAACCCGATGCGCTCACTGGCCATGACTGATGGTTCCGCAGAACCCACCCACGTCTTTCTTCGCGGTGAGCCCAAGAATCTTGGAGAACCCGTTCAGCGTCGCTTCCTAGAGGCCATATCAGGCCCAGAACCCTTGACGATCCCTCAGGGCAGCGGACGCCTGGAATGGGCACAAGCGGTCACCTCGCCCAGCAACCCCTTCCTCCATCGGGTGATCGTGAACCGCGTGTGGGCCCATTTGTTCGGACGTGGCCTGGTGGAGACGGTGGACAATTTCGGCAGCCTGGGCTCCCGGCCGTCGCATCCGGAACTGCTCGACTATCTCGCCCTCGGATTCCGGAGCGACGGCGGTTCGCTCAAGCGTTTGATCCGCGCGCTGTGCCTGACCGAGACCTTCGCCCAATCGAGCGAACCACGGGATCCCTTGGCGGAGAGCCGGGATCCTTCGAACCGGTTGCTCCACCGGCAGAACCTCCGCCGTCTGGAAGCGGAGACTCTGCGCGACGCGCTCCTGGCCACTGCAGGCAATCTGAACCACGCCCAATTCGGGCCACCAGTGCTCACTCACATCACTCCCTTCATGGGAGACCGCATGTGGGTCCGCAATGCCAATGGTCCTCTGGATGGAGATCGACGCCGTTCCGTCTATCAGGAGACCCGCCGAAATTTCCTCACGCCGCTGATGGTTACCTTCGACCTGCCCATCCCAGACACCACGGTAGGCCGGCGTAATCAGTCCAATGTTCCGGCTCAAGCCTTGGCACTGATGAACGATCCCTTCGTCCACAGCCAATCCGCCGCATGGGCCCGGCGACTGCTTTCGGAAGCCGGAATCGAAGCCACCGAGCGCATCCAACGCCTTTACTTGCAGGCGTTGGCAAGGAATCCCACATCCGACGAGGTCCAAACGCTGCTCAACCTTCTGGCCAAGCAAACCCGGCCAACGAACTCGACCCCGCCCAACTCCAAAACCGAAGACGAGGTTCGCCTCTGGACGGAAATTTGCCACGCCCTGTTCCTGACCCAGGAGTTCTCCCATGTCCCCTGATGATTCGTCCTACCCGTCGCTTTCGGCCCATGGCCTGAGCCGAAGACGTCTGCTCGTGGACAGCGCCCTCGGCTTCGGGGCGTTGGCCTTGACGTCGCTGCTTCAGGGAAGCGGCTTGGCTGCGGCACCCACCTCGACAGGGGCCACAGGTCCGCGCTCCGGGACCCACCACCGGGCCAAAGCGCGGAATGTGATTTTCTTGTACATGGATGGAGGTGTCTCCCAGGTGGATACCTTCGATCCGAAGCCCCGCCTCACCCGGGAGGATGGAAAACCCTTCGGATTGCGCATGGAACCCACTCAATTCGAGGACAATGGAGCCACCCTCGGCAGCCCGTGGGCTTTCCGCCCCTGCGGCCAGAGCGGCCTACCGGTCAGCGAATTGTTTCCTCGGGTGGGTTCCTGTGCCGACGACTTGTGCGTGATCCGTTCCATGGTGTCTCGGTTCTCGGAACACAATGCCGCCAACTACTTCCTGCATTCCGGAAGCGGAATGGCGGGCCGTCCGAGCATGGGAGCCTGGGCCACTTACGGGCTGGGATCTGAAAACCGGGATCTGCCGGGCTATGTCGTTCTCGATGGAGGATTAATCCCCTCGGGCGGTGTCGATTGTTTCGGACCCGGATTCCTTCCGGCCAGCCATCAGGCATCTCTCCTGCGCAATGACCTGCCCGCCTTGGCCAACATCCAACCTCTGGAGGCGACCCACGGCCTTCAACGCGACAAGTTGAGCTCGGTCCGTGCGCTCGATGCGGCCTCACTCACGCGATTGGGCAAACACGACGCGCTCGAGGCGGCCATCGCCAACGCCGAACTGGCCTTCCGGATGCAGATGTCGGTGCCCGAGGCGACGGCCATCAGCGGTGAATCGGAGGCCACCCGACGCCTCTATGGATTGGACGCTCCTTCGGAACACACCCGCGCCTACGGGCGACAATGCCTGGTCGCGCGACGTCTCATCGAGCGCGGAGTCCGCTTCGTCGAACTGACGTGCACCCGCGCCCACGGCAATGCCCGTTGGGATGCCCATGGGGATTTGCGCAATAATCACTCGGTCAACGCCCGAGCCATCGATCAACCGATTGCCGGTTTGCTGACGGACCTCAAGGCGCGAGGCCTCCTGGATGAAACTGTGGTTCTCTGGTCTGGCGAATTCGGTCGAACCCCCTTCGCCCAAGGGCGCGACGGTCGGGACCACAATCCGCACGGCTTCAGTCTTTGGATGGCTGGCGGTGGTGTTCGAGGTGGCATGGCCTACGGATCGACCGACGAATACGGCTACAAGGCCGCCGAGAATCCCGTCGAAATCCACGACCTGCATGCCACCCTGCTACACCTTTTGGGCATCGACCATGAGCGGTTGACCTACCGCTTCGGTGGTCGCGACCACCGCCTCACCGATGTCCATGGCCGTGTGATCCAAGCCGTGCTGGCCTGAAATGGATCCCGCCCACGAAGGCACTCGATCCCACGGGACTTTTCCAACTATGGCGCAGGGCTGGGATGGTGGTGTGAATGAGGTTCAGCGTGGGTCTTCATGAACCGCATGGGTTTCAGCGGGATGTTCTGAACCTCGGATTCCCCCTCGCGGATCCGGTAAGCCGAATCGATCCGGGGAATCTTCACCGATTGCTGGGA